>NZ_JBFTZN010000090.1:0-43053 GCF_056406775.1 Allobosea sp. P1_A7 | reverse complement strand
GCACGAACTCATGCAGCGAAGGCGGCAAAAGCCAGCCCTGATCGACATCCCAAGAGCGAAACACTTTGGCCATGAGCCAGTGAATCATCCCGAAGCCACCCCGTCCAGAGGATTACTCGGACGGGCTCCTAGCTGCGGAAATGGGGTGGCTTCCGGGCGTCGCTCCGCGAAAGGCCACTGCCGCCGTCGAGGGTCTCTCGAGCATGACGGGGCTAGAAGCGACGGTGGAATTGCCTCCTCTTGCCCGCGCCAACCTGTTGTCGGCATCTGCGCAGGCAAAGCCCGAGGCGAGGACGCCACAGGAAGCCGCCGCGATCTTCTATCGTCTCGCCTTGGCGGTGGAGGACGTCGACCTGGCTGGCGTATTGCGGGATATCAACGAGGATCGCTCGGTCGCCGGGTTCCCTCCCGTCCGCGACGAGGGGGCCATCCTGGAGGAATTCGAGGCCCGAAAGCGGGATTACCGAAAGGCCATCAACGACGTTCTGGATCGGCTCCCGAGTCGGACCCTCGTGAAGGTCATGGACATGGTGGTTCAGAAGGGCACGAAGGACGGCAGCGAGCACGCCCCGGCCTTCATTCAGGAGATTGTCGCGTCCTACGAGTTTGGACTGCGGGGGTTGATCGAAGCCGAGTCCTCAACCGTCGAGAGGCTCGTGACACGTGGCAATGCCGTGGCAGTCCATGGGGAAGCCCACGTCATCCCCGTGATCGACGAGATCAAGAAGGTCGCCGCGAACTTCAACGAGATCGTCGGGCCAGCCCAGCTCGTGGCGAGGGCGAACGGGATCGACCACCTGGCGACCCACAACCTGGCCATCGCGATCCGCGAACTCGCGATCGCACTGCACAATAAGTACGGCTTCGTCGACACGCCCGCCCGCATCGCCGCCTTCCTGAACGATCATTTCGGACTTCTGGACACGGTCACCGACCGAGTAACGCAGGACCTCGCCTATCTCAAAGAGGCCGAGGAAGAAAAGAAGCAGTCGGAAGCCGACCGTGCCGAGTTCGAACGCTGGCTCATCTATAGCGCCGGAATTGGAGCCCTGTTCAAGGACAAGGTCAGTATCTCGTCCACGGGCGTCTCCTGGCAGAACAATCACATCACCCTCGAAGCAGTGACGCGCCTGCGATGGGGTGGTGCCAGCGGACTCCCGGCCGGCACGGCCTATACGATCATGCTGGGCGATGGTCGATCGGCCTTCACGATCAACACGCGCAAAGCCGATATCTACGCGAACCTCGTCGATCGCATATGGCGGACCGTCGGCCTCCGACTGCTACTTGAAACGGCCAGGAGGCTGCAGTCTGGGGAGGCACTGCGCTTCGGTGAGGCCATCGTGCGCGATGACAGCGTCACATTGATACGTCACAAAATACTCGGCTCGAATGAGCCCGTCGCGCTCGACTGGCATCAAGTCAACATCTGGACCGAGGACGGGCATTTCGTCCTGGGCTCGCGAGCCGACAAGAAGGTCTATGTCCGCCTTTCCTACCAGAGCGACGATAACGTACCTGTCTTGGAACATCTTATCCGCACCTTCTTCAAGACAGGCACGGACAGGATTTCCGAGATCTTCAACTGATCAGCGCCAGGCAAGCATCTGCTCAGCGGCTTCAGATCGTAGTGCGGCGCGCATCGCTTCAACGTCCGACTTGGCAATTGTCATATCGGACGCGCGATGGCGATAGCGTGTACAACGAGAATTATAGTCATTGATCCGCAAGTTCAAATTCCGAATATGCACCTCGCGCTTTAGGTCAGAAATCGCTTCAATATGATCAAGCCTGATCACCTCCGCAAGGCAATACCTTATCTCTGCGACTGAGAACGTCAAACCCTGACCGACAGACGGGATCTTCATCGACTCTGAACTACGGAGCGGCGTTGCTCGTGGAAGGGCCGACGTTGTCGAACCACCCGTATAGGGAGGCACATAGCTCGATGACTGCGGTCTTGCACTTAGGTATGCCAGGACACAGATGCCGGCTATGACGAGCGCCCACGTCTTCCGGCTTCCGGTCCAGAATCCAGGACCAGTCGAACGACGCCCCTGATGAGAGCGGGCCTCGGGATCAGAGGGGCGCGCGCTGGAAGCTGGCGGCAACGCGATCGTCGGCGCGGCGGAGATCGTGGAGGCAAGCGCCGTCAATCCCGCGAACCCTCGAGGCACCTTTTCGTCGATGTCACTCACCGCCCCCTCCTAGACAAAGCCGACGCGTGGCTTGGGCGCCCCGCTTTGCGGGAGCGCATCAACGGCCTTCGAGAAGGATGCATCGTCGATGGTGCTCATACGGGCGCGAGCCGCAAGTCGCGCAGCTTCACGGACGACGAAGGCGGTGTCAGAGAGAGGCCGCCCGGCGAGGCGCATTGCATAGGTTTCGAGAATCACGCCATCCGCCAGCGGCACGCCGTCCAGAAGAGCCCGCAACAAATCGAGCATCTCGGTCTGATCAGCGTGGTCGACCTTCACGACATGGTCGAAGCGTCCTCGACGGAGGATCGCCGGATCGATCATGTCGACGCGGTTGGTCATCCCGACAATCAGCACGCCCGCCTTGATCGCTTCCGGGATCGCTCTCAGGAATTCGGCGATCTCTTCTACCCTATGTTGCCCGCCGCCCGCGTCGCGCTCGGACAGGAGCGCATCCATTTCGTCGATGACCACCAGGGATGGAGCCGCGGCAATCGCGGCCTCGAACAACTGCCCCACCTTCCGGCTGGTCTCGTGGATGTATGGGCTGGCCACGCTGCTCGCATCCACGGCGAAATGGGGCCAGCCAAGATGGGCGATCAGTCGCTCGACAGCCACGGTCTTCCCGCAACCTGGCGGGCCCTCCAGGACGATCGCGCCGGGGTTGCCGATGCCGAGCGCAGTGTAATGCGACCGATTTTGGACGATGTCGACGACGTGGTCGTTGAAGAAATCCTCGAGCGCCGTCCTTCCCGGCAGGCGGAGGCGGCCATCGCTCGCCTTCGCAGCCGCGGTTCGGGCGAATTCAGCGGCTTCAGCCTCCGCACGCGGGATCAACATGGCGCCGGTGGGCTCCAATCCTGCTGCGCGGATCACATCGGCGAGTTGATCGACCGACATCCAAGAGAGCAGGTTTTGCACATTGGACATGGGATCGACCGAGACGCGCAAGCCGCCGGTCAGCCACGAACCCAGAACGAGCGCGTCGCCCGCGAGGGCATCTTCGGCATGGGTCGGGAGTATCCGCGACAGCTTCTCCACATAGAGCGCGCGCTCCAACGAGCCATCGCGGTAGCGAGCGCGCGTCTGCCGCATAGCGGCGGCAAAGGACAGTGCCTCCACCTTGTCCCGCGGCGAAGCACATCGATCCAGGGGCGCGAGCGCGAACGATCGCTCGCTCAGGATCGCGCCCATCCGATTCTCGCCGAACGTGACCTTCAACACCTCGGCCTCGTCGAGCAGCCGATCCTGAAACCACCTGTGAAGCAGCGTGCCGCGTATCAGCAGCACAAGACCGCCGCCATCCGCCTTGACGATCTGCCAGCCCGGCCCGGAATGCATCACGCGGCCAGCGCCTACGCCGCGCGCGATTTGGAAACCGATCGGAAGCCAGGGATCCTTGGACATGTCAGGCGGTCACGATATTGGTCATCGCGATCAGATCGTCGGCCTCCGCGGAAACGATCCGGATGCCACCGAGGCCGTGAAACGCCGCCCGTAATCCCTCGATATCGCCTGCCGCAATGGCGCGCTCCCCCTCGGCAACGAGATGCTCGAACATCTTCGGATCGGTGAAGAGATGGGGCGCGGAGGCGTAGTCCTTGAAGCGGTCCACGATGAACCAGTCCTGGCGGCGAAGGATCGTGCCGATCTTGCGGCGGAGTTCCTGGAGATTGGCCTCGAACCCATGGCCGGGCGTACCGATCAGACGCTCCGTGGCTGCCTGCAAGGCCTCGAAGGAGCTGACCTCCGCCGGCTTTGCCAAGGCCCTCATGTCGTGGAAGAACGCAACGACCTGATCCAACTCCATGCGGCGAATGACGCGGAAATTCGCCTTTCGAGCGGAGGCCAGCAGGCTCTTCGCCCTCTGGACGTTGTCGGAGGCCTGCTTGGCGACTTCGGGATCGCTCTCCTGTTCACTGATCGAAGCCGCCAGCTCCAGCCTCTCGCGCGCTTCGGAGAGCGCCGGGTCGTCGACCTTGGCAGAGACCTCCGCAAGCTGTTCGGCCGCTTGCGACGCCTCGTCCAGGATGCGCCTCGCGGCACTGCTGTAGTCGATCATTCCGGAAGCGCGGGAATAGAAGTTCTTGTCGCTCTGGAACGACCCACCGATCGCCGGAATCTCGACTTTCAGGTCGATGTTCCCTCCATCGCCGATCTCGTAGGTGAGGATGAGCGGCGCCCCCGCAGGGATGACGCCATCGACGAAGTCATTGCCGGTAATCTCGAACAGGCCGATGAACGTATTGTCCGAGACGGGATGATCGATATCCCCCTCCCAGAGCTTGAATTTCAATGACCCGGAGGCTCCCGCGCGAAGTGCCTCAGCAGCCTTGAATGGCTGGACACCACGAGCCGGCAGCTGGTCTCCGGCCTTCACCAGGTAATGAAGCCTGGCGATGTCGCCAACGGTATCCAGGACCTCGACGCCGATCGAGTGGGAGGCAGGGATGGCGTCGATGGTAGCGGCCGTCTGCGTGATGACGATGCGATCCTGCGCCAAGGAGAGTGGCCCTCCGGCAGGATCGAAGACGAACATCTTGAAAGTATTCTCGCCCCGCTTCGAAAGGGGCACCTCGATGACAGTGCCGTTCTTGATCTCGGCGCGGCCCGAAGACCACCCGGTGTCGAGACTGTCGACCTGAAAGGACGAGCCCGGGGCCGCGGGTGATCCGAGCTTCAGCGCGATCTTCGCTTTCTGATCCGGAGTTCGTGCGGCGTAATTCACCGTCAGGTCCAGTGTCGACCCGACGCTCACGCTCCCCCTGGAACTCTTGCGGCCCCGGCTATGCGCGCTCCAGTCGATGGCCTCGGCGAAGATGGCGGCGCCAGTGGCAACCGCCGTCATCGGATTCACGTCCGTTGACGGCGCGATGCCAAGCTCGAACGCGACGCGCTCGCGCAGCGGCTTGTATTGGGTCGGACCGCCGACGAAGACGATACCTTCGATGTCGTGTGGAGTGAGACCTGCGTGCTCGATCGTGTCACGCGCCGCCTGGACGGATTCCTTGACCTTGCCCTCGATCAGCCCACCCAGCTGATCCCGGGTGATGTWGACGTCGAGATAGATCTCGGTACCCGCCAGGTCCTTGCATCCGCATTCCGTCTCTTGTGCCCCGATCACCGCATTGTCCCGGCTGGAAAGCTCGATCTTCGCCTTCTCCACCGCCCGCTCCGCGACACGACGCAGCAGCTTGTATTCGGGCAGGGACGAGAACCCCTCGGGCAACGCAAAGGTCTGCTGAAGCCAGGGCATGACGAGGTTGTCGACGATCATGCGATCGAAATCCCGTCCTCCGCACATCTGGATGCCGCCCTGGCCGAGAAGGCTCACGCGGCCGCCAATGCTCTGGGCGATGGCGATGTCCAGGGTTCCCCCGCCAAGGTCGTAGATCAGGAAGATCCCATCGCCCTGGCGACTGCGCATGACGCTCATCACCGCCGCAACGGGCTCCTGCATCAGGGCCACCTTGCCGAGCCCCGCCGCGCGCGCAGCCTCGATCGTGGCGTCCTTCTGCATCTGGTTGAACGCCGCCGGCACGGTGATCACGGTGGCCACGGTCTCGTCGTTGCGGATCTGCTCCGGCAGATAGCCAAACAGCGTGCGAAGGATCTCGGAAGAGCATTCCTCGGGTGTCATGGTAATGCCCACGGAGGGCAAGCGGATTGGCGTCGAGGTACCTATGTGCCGCTTGAACAGCATGGCAGTGCTGTCCGGATTTCGCGGTGCGTTCTCGTAGGCCCGCTGCCCGATATAGCGGTTGCCGCGCCGGTCGATCGCGATCGCCGACGGCGTCACGTCGTTCTGCTCGGGGCTCTTGTAGAGCTGGACGGTCTCCCCGTCATAGGAGCAGATTGCGCTGTTGGTGGTGCCCAGATCAATGCCGACGTAGTGGCTCATCTTCCAACCTTCTTGAGCATGACCGTGCCCATGCGCAGCAGGCCGGCAGAATTCATCACGATCGGATCGATCGTTTCCGCGACGACCAAGGTGTCGTCTGGTCCAAAATCGGCAATATTGAGGGGCGTGGCGGCGGTCCCGGTGTCGAATTGCTGGCCTTCGAGGTTCACCAGGCGCATTCCCGATGCTCCCAGGCAGCTTTCGACCTTTCCGAGGAAATATCGATGCTGGTTCGTGAACCGTGTTGCTTCCAGTGGGTCCAGCTTGGACAACGCTCGCCCGAAGAGCTTCTGGAAACGCCAACTTTCAAGTGCGAGCTCAAGAAGCGCGTCCTCGGCCCTGTTGGCCGCCTGATCGGGATCCATCGACATTTCCGTAGGGTAAGACGGCTCTTGGCATGACCGGCGCAGCCGGAAATAGCCACACGCTAGAATTGTATGAGATTCGTATTCGACTGCAATGGCTTGCTCACGCTCTTCCCCTTCGCAAACCGATGAGGCGCACTTGCTCGGCGCATGGGCCGCATGGCGAGATTGGCCTTCCCCGAGCACGGACAGAGTCGGAAGGCTGAATACCTGCAAGCGGCTGCATTTCAGCAGCGTCAGGCCTCGCCCTGATCCGTGCGCCCCGTGCGAGAACGCCAGCACCGGCAAAAATGACGGTGACTCGTGCGAGGAACTTGCCTCTAGCAGTCAGACGGCGTCGTGGCGCGGAGCATCACATCGGACTCGATGATGATCCGTTGCTGCGCGTTGYGGCCGGCGAACCCGGTCGAGTTGGAGGCGATGCGACTCGCCCAGGAGCCAGCTCTGACGATCGAGCATCTCCAGATTGGCGGGGCACAGACGAGCTGCACGCTGCCGCTCGACATGCCCCTGCCTTCGGCCGCGCTCGTCGCCCTGGTGCGGCGCGATGGCGAGGTGCCTCAGGCGCCGACAGGGCTGAAGGCGCCGTTTCGGCGGCCTCAACGGCCGCAGCAACACGGTGCTGTTCTGGGAGYCGGCGGCGCATGGCGGCGCGCAGCTCTTCGACGTGCTCTGGAGCGCGACGGAAAACGGGCCGTGGCAGGTCATCAACCCGGTCGGGTTGCTGTCGAGCGTTTACCTGCATGCGACCCAATCAGAGGGGCATTATCGCGTCGGGGCGCGGGACCTGTTCGGCCGGACCAGCCAGGAGTCGACGACGATCAAGGCCTGAGCCGATCCCTCACCTGGGAAGGAAGAGCTTCGATCCCTGCGGCGTGCCAAACCGGCCGTTGCGCCGGAACGCCGACTGACGCCGACCGCGCCACGACGCGCGGTCGGCGTCAGCAGCGCCAGGATCGCGTGCGCGATGTGGTCGAGGCAGCGAGGCAAAGGGGCGCCAAGGCGGTTCCCTTGCACCTGGATGTCGGGCGCAGCGACAGCTTCGCGGCGTTCCGGGATGAGGCAACGGCAATGCTGCAGCGCGAATGGAACGCAGGCTCCTTCGACTACCTCGTCAACAATGCGGGCTTCGGACAGATGGCCCTGTTCGAGGACACCAGCGAGGAGCTCTTCGACTCCTTCATGCGGGTGCTGTTCAAGGGACCCTATTTTCTGACCCAGGCTCTGCTTCCAGTGCTTGCTGACGGCGGTGCCATCGTCAATGTGACGAGCAATTCGACCCTGCAGAGCGGCATGGAGCCGGGCTATTCCGCCTATGCATCGATGAAGGGCGGCCTGACCGTACTCACCCGCTACATGGCCAAGGAGTTCGGCCGCCGCGGCATCCGCGTGAACGCCGTTGCGCCGGGCGCCACCAGGACCCGGATCGGCGACGATGCGTTCGATCGCTATCCGGAGATCATTCAGTCCATCGTCGAGAAGACGGGGTTGGGGCGTCTCGGAGAGGCCAGCGATGTGGGCGCCGTGATCGCAGCCGTGCTCTCGGACGAATTCCGCTGGGTAACCGGACAGTCCATCGAAGCATCCGGCGGCGCCAGGTTGTCCTTCGCCTGCTAGGCGAAACCGCAGCGCCTCCTGAGGTCGAGCCACGATCGGCCCCTGGCAATCTCACACGGGCCGGCCATCGGGGCACGCGCTGGCGGCTCGGGACGCGCCCTCGCGTCGCTCATGCCCGGGACGCGGGCGTCGAGGTCGCCCGTCTTCGGAATGGTGCAACCGCGCATCGGTCGGGCAGGCCGTCCCTGGATGCCCTGTTGATGTTGGGGCAGGCGTGGTCGGATGGTATTCAACAACATGCAGGGCTGTCGCCATCCTGTCATGTGCGGCTGCAACTAGCTCACCCCATCCAAGGGATCACGGATTATCGGAGGTTGGGGATGCAACTGAGAACGCTTTGGCATGCGGTAGCAATTGGCAGCGCCTTCGCTGCGGCCCCTGTCGCCGCGCAGACGATCTATCCCATCAACCGTGCCGAAATCCTCGAGGGCTCGCGCTTCGACTTCAAGGTCGAGTTCCCGAACGCGCCGACCTCGGCCGATGTCGCGGTYACGATCAACGGCAAGCCGGCCGCCGAAATCTTCGGCAAGGCCACGACCTTCATGCAGAACGAGGAAGGCCAGAAGCATTCGGCGCTGTGGCTGCGTGGCGCGACGCTTCCGGCGGGCAATTATACCGTCGAGGCGAAGCAGGGAACCAACAAGGCGACGGTCAAATGGGAGGTCTTCGCCACCACCCAGCCGCGCCGCGCCAAGAACGTCATCCTCTTCATCGGTGACGGCATGTCGGTCGCCAACCGCACCGCGGCCCGCATTCTCTCCAAGGGCTGGGACGAAGGTCGCTACAATGGCGAGCTCGCCATGGACGACATGTCCAACATGGCGCTGATCTCGACCTCGGGCACGGACTCGATCGTGACCGACAGCGCCAATGCCGCCCATGCCTACACCACCGGCCATAAATCCTGCGTCAACGCACTCGGCGTCTACTGCGCCAAGAACGCCCTGACGCTCGACCATCCCAAGGTCGAGACCATCGCCGAGGTGATCAAGCGTCGCGGCAAGATGGCGATCGGCGTCGTCACCAACTCGGAAATCGAGGACGCGACCCCGGCTTCGATGGTGGCCCACACCCGCCGCCGCTCGGATTTCAACGACATCGTCAAGATGTTCCGTTCAAGGAGGCGGGCTACACGCTCGCGACCACCAAGACGGAAATGAACGCGGCTGTCGCGGCCGGCTCGAAAAAGCTGCTCGGCCTCTACAACACCGGTAACATCGACGGCGCGTTCGATCTGCGGCTGACCAAGAAGGGCACGGTTTCGAAGTTCCCCGACCAGCCGGACGTGGTAGAGCAAACCAAGGCTGCGCTCGACATGCTCAAGGGCAACGAGGACGGTTTCTTCCTGATGGTCGAGTCGGCCCGCATCGACAAGTACAGCCATTCGCTCGACTGGGAGCGTTCGGTGTTCGATACGATCATGCTCGACAACGCGGTGGCGGTGGCGAAGGACTTCGCCGGCGACCGCAACGACACCCTGATCATCGTGGTGCCCGATCACGCCCATCCGATCTCGATCATCGGCACCTATGACGACGACCGTCCGGGCCAGCTCCTGCGCGACAAGCTCGGCGTCTACGCCGACTCCGTGCCGCCGAACTACGGCCCGCTCGACGTGGACGGCTACCCCACCAAGGTCGACACCTCGCGCCGCCTCGCAGTGGTCTATGGCAGCTATCCCGACACCTGCGACACCGGCCGCCCGGACATGACCGGCGAACGCGTGCCGGCGGTCAAGGGCCCGGATGGCAAGACCAATATCGCGAACGAGAAGGACYGCACCGGCCCGCTGGCCGCGCGCCGGACAGGCAACCTGCCCTTCGACGCCAATAGCGGCGTCCACTCCGCCGACGACGTGATCCTGACTGCGATGGGCCCGGGCGCCGAGAAGTTCCGCGGCCATAAGCCCAACACCTATGTCTTCCGCGTCATGGCGGAAGCACTGGCGCTGGGCGGCAAGTAAGTAAGGCGGCAAGTAGGCCGGCCATCCGCCGACAGGGACGAGCGATGCAACGGCAACGCCATGAGATGCTGACCACCCGCCGCGTGACCCTCACGGGTCTCGCGGTGGCCCTGCTTTGCAGGGATGTCCGAGCGGCGGAGCCGGCCACGATCGCCTTCGACGGCCTCTACAGATCCTTCGGCGTGCTCGGCTTCCAGTTTTCGGACCGCGTCACGGCCCTGCGCGGACAAGAGGTACGCCTGACCGGCTACATGGCGCCTCCGCTGAAGCCGGAAAGCCACTTCTTCGTGCTCACGCGCGAGCCGCTGGCGATCTGCCCGTTCTGCCAATCGGATGCCGACTGGCCAGTCGACATCGTCGTCGTCTTCATGAAGGAGATCACGCCAATGGTCAGCGCCGGTCGCAAGGTCGTCGTGTCGGGTCGGCTGGAGATAGGCTCGGCCACGGATCAGGAAACCGGCTTCGTCAGCCAGATCAGACTCGTCGATGCCCGCTTCACACTCGCCTGAGCGATCCGCCGCTCGGACATTGCGGCTTTCAAAYGTGACACTCGACCATCGCGGCGGCGACGGGCGCCCTTTCCGCGTGCTGGACGTTCCCGAACTCACAGTGCCTTCCGGCGCTCATATCGGTTTGCGCGGCCCCTCAGGCTCCGGCAAGACCTCGCTTCTGCACCTGATTGCCGGGCTGATCGTGCCGAGCACAGGCAGGGTCTCATGGGGCGAGACGGAGATCTCCTCCCTGTCGCCCGGCAATCGCGACCGCTGGCGTCTCTCGACGCTCGGCTCCGTCTTCCAGGATTTCCACCTGATCCCGGAACTCGACATCCTTGGCAACATCACGCTGCCCACGACCTTCTCATCCTGGAGGGTTGGCCCGGCCGAGCGGGAGCATGCCAAGACCGTCGCCGCGCGCATGGGTCTCACTGATCTGCGCCGCCGGACAGGAGTACTTTCACGTGGCGAGCAGCAGCGGGTTGCGATTGCCCGCGCGGTCTGCCGGCAGCCTGCCATGATCCTCGCCGACGAACCCACGGCCAGTCTGGATGCGGCCCATGCCGATGAGGTGGGCGCCTTGCTGGTCGATGCGGCCGTTGAGGCCGGCGCCACCTTGATTTGCGCCACGCATGATGCCGCGCTCCTGGCGCGGATGAAGCATCGGCTCGACATCAAGGCCGCGTCTCCGATTGCGAAGCAGGCCGCATGAACCCCTTCGCAATGATCCTCGCCGATCTTCGCGCCCTGCGTTGGACGGCGGCCGCGATTGTCGTCCTGATAGCGCTGGCGGTTGCAGTCGGCGTGGCGATCGGCGCGCAGGAGCGGGCGCTGCGGCAGAGTTCGGCCGCCGCGGCGGATGACTTCGCCCTCCTCATCGGTGCGCCCGGCAGCCAGACCCAGTTGCTGATGTCGACGGTCTATCTGCAGCTCGACGCGATCCCGCTGATGGAGGGAAGCGTCCTGCAGTCGCTGGCCCGGGACGAGCGTGTCGCCGCCTTCGCGCCGATCGCCTTCGGCGACGTCACACGTGGCTATCCGATCATCGGCACGACCGCGGCCTTTGCCACGCGCTGGGGCCGCGTCACACCGAGCGAGGGGCGCCTCTTCGCCAGGGAACGCGAAGCCTTGATCGGCGCCGATGTCGACTATCGGCTCGGCGAGAGCATCACGCCGTCGCATGGTGTTGCCGGCCAGACTCATAAAGCGGGCGAGGAGGATGAGGACGAGGCCGGACACCGCCATGCCGGCCACGACTACACCATCGTCGGCCGCCTGCCGCCGCTCGGATCGCCCTGGGACCGCGCGATCCTGGTACCGATCGAGAGCGTCTGGGAGGTTCACGGGCTCGGCAATGGACACGCCGCAGGCACCGAGACGATCGGGCCGCCCTTCGATGGCGTGCCTGTGCCCGGCGTGCCCGCGATCGTCGTCAAGCCGCGCAGCGTGGCCGGGGCMTATGCCCTGCGCAGCCAGTATCGCCAGGGCGGGACGATGGCGTTCTTTCCCGCCGAAGTCCTGGTCGGGATCTATCGCTCGCTCGGCGACGCGCGTGGTGTGCTTGTCTTCGCTTCCACGCTGAATGCGACGCTGGTGCTGGCCTCGATCCTTCTGCTGCTGATTGCGGTGACCGGGCTGCGGCGGCGGCGCTACGCCGTATTGCGTGCCATGGGCGCATCCCGGCTCTACGTCCTGCTCGTGATCTGGCTCGGCATGGCCCTGCTGATGGCGCTCGGCTGTATCGCCGGGCTGTTGCTCGGTGGTGCTGCTGCCGGCGTCCTGTCAGGCCTGATCGAGGCGCAGACCGGCCTTCGCCTCACGATCGCACTGGACAAGCCTGAATTCCTGCAGATCGCCCTGCTGTTCGTCGTCGGCACCGTTCTCAGCCTGCTGCCGGCGATCGCCTCGTTCGCCAACCCGATCGCGTCGGGACTGCGCGACTGAAGCGTGGCGGCTCCCGCTTTGCTGGCGAAGGTCAAGGTCGAACGGCCGCGGCTGTTCATGGTGCCATTCCCAGCGGTTAGTGCTTGATTAACGAAACCATCCAACGATCGCAACGCAGGGTTGTCATCGGCAGCGATGAGCCTAACCTCTCGCCGCACCATGATGGCATTCGAGGATGGCGATCGATGGCGGTCAAAAACGCGATGATCAGGAATGCGTGACGAACGACCAGAGCGCCGCCGAAACCGCGCTCCCGAGTTCCCTGGCCGGCGCCCAATCGTGCTGAATTCGGAGGCCGATTACCTGCGTGCTTGTGCGCGTGCCGGTGAGATCCACGCCGCAGCCGCCCATAATCCGATGACGGACCTCGAGCTCGAACGGCTCGCACTGGCGATACTGACCTGGGAATTGAAACGGGGTGGAAGTGACGTCTAGGGACGACACTGCATGTTGTGCCCGGGCCATCGCGGCAATGAACTCACCCTTCCGAGGAGATTGGCCGCCGGTCTTGGAGAGGACTGCCCCCTGCCCCTGTGCCGCCCGGCACAGGCCCCGAACGCACGCATGGCCCGCAGGATCATTGCGTTCGGAGCACGCCTAGCCCGACAGGCTCGCAAGCTCCCGGACCAATTCCTGCCGCAACCAGGCAACCGATGGGTGTGCTCCCATCGTGCGGTGGGACAGCATCGAGATCTGAAGCGCCGGGCTTGGATAGGGCGGATCACGGAATTCAAGCCCCGGATTCTGCTCCGCCAATTGCTTGGGGACGAACGCAATCATGTCGGTGGCAGCGATAATCGGGGGCACCGTGAGAATATGAGACACAACCGCCCCGACCTTGCGTGTCAGGCCACGCTCCGCCATCAGCGCTTCGAGCTGGAGCGGATTGCTGCTGACATAGGCCCGTTCGAGGCCCTCCTGGTCGATTGTTCCGCCCGCAGTCATTGCGCCTTGGCCGGCGATGAGAATGTCGAGATGCGGGAATTCCGCCAGTTCCTCCACACCAAAGGTGCCGGTCGCAGCAGGATGCCCTCTCCGCATGACCCAGACATTCGGTCCTGTGAAAAGAGGCTCCATGACAAGGCGGGACGGGACGCGCCCGAACGCTCCAATGACGAGATGCAGGGTTCCGCGATCGAGTTCTTCCACGAGGTTGAGATCATTGAACGGGCGCAGCCAGAACCGCAGGCCAGGCCCGATCCGTCCCAGTTTTGAAAGAACGGGCGGCATCAGGGCGCCGATGACATAGTCGGATGTAGCAATGACGAAGCGCGTCTCAGATGAGCCCGGTTCGAATACAGGCCCGTGAAACGCCGCCTCGATCTGACGAAGTGCGCTCTTGATCGGCTGTGCCAACTCTTCAGCGCGCGGCGTCGGGTGCATTCTGCCGGGGCCGCGTACGAACAATTCGTCGTCGAGGATCCGCCGCAGCTTGTTCAGGGAATGACTGACGGCTGATTGGGTCAAACCCAGGCGAGCAGCGGCGCGGGAGGCGCCTCGCTCTTCCATGACCGCATCGAAGACGCGGATGAGATTCAAATCAAGCTTGTGAAGGATGCTCATTGGCCGAGCTTTATCCAATTGAGAACCGGGGAGCTCTTGCTCGCGCTCCTTCGCGACCGGACCGCCAGCTGCCCCCGGAACCGAGCTCGCCAGGGGAAACCGCCTCGGCACGCAGCTTGTGAATGGCAGGTTTCATCTTCGTCCCTTCGCCAGACAGCCTGGCCGCCTGCCTTGCGACCACAGCCGGCAGCCGAAGCGCTCCGCAGCTCCCTTCGTCTCACGAGGTGCCCCGCTCTCATCGAGGGGAAGCCATATGAGCAGCACTCATTCTTCAAATGGCATAGTTTCATTTCAATCATAAGCCCTGAGATCCCATATTCGGGCCGCACCCGGCAGATCAGATTGGCCGGTGAGGAACATCGACATGAGCGCTGCAGTCGCCCGCCTTCGCCCGGCAGAAGGCCCCGCCGCAAAGACAAGCGAACAACCGGCACAGCACAAGAGAAAGCCGCGCCGCGCGCTGATCAACCTCGCCCGCACCTCCGTGCTGGTGGGAGGCGTCGGGCTTGCCATCGTCATCCCGCTGGGATGGGGACACTGGATCGCGGGGCTTACCGACCAGACGACCGACAACGCTTATCTTCGAGCCGACACCGTTCCGGTCAGCGTGCAAACCGGGGGCCGGGTCACCCGGGTCGTGGTCGCGGACTTTCAGCCGGTAAAGGCGGGTGACGCACTGTTCGAGATCGAAGACACGGAACACGCGGCGCGCGTCAGACAGGCAGAAGCCGGCGTCGCAGCAGCCGATGCCGCCTTGCGCAATACCGAAAGCCGGACCGAGCTGCAGCATTATGTCATCGCTCAGACAGAAGCCGGCATCGCGGCCATCCTGGCTGATCGCGACCGTGCCGTTCAGGAACGCGGTCGGCAGGAGGCGTTGACACGCGACGGCTGGACGACGGCACAGCGGCTCGAACTCGCCGTAGCCGATACGAAGCGCTTCGATGCGCGACTATTGGAGAAGCGGGCTGAAATCGCAGTTCAGCGGCAACAGCTCGCGGTGCTTGGAACCCAGGATCAGCAGGCTCGAGCCGAACTGCAAAGCCGGCGCGCGGCTCTCGACCTTGCGCGCGTCGATCTCGGCTACACGCGGATCTCTGCCCCGATCGACGGCATCACCAACGCGAGTTCGGTCCGCGAAGGGCAATATGTCCGCACAGGGTCGCAGCTCATCTCGATCGTGCCGCTGCCACGGGTGCATGTCGTGGCCAATTACAAGGAAACCCAGCTTTCGCAGGTCCGGCCAGGCCAAGCCGTCAGCGTGACGATCGATGCCTTCCCTGGCCGCGCCCTGACCGGCCGCGTCGAGCGTCTGTCGCCCGCCAGCGGCGCGGAGTTCAGCTTGCTGCCGGCGGATAACGCAACCGGCAATTTCACCAAGGTCGCCCAGCGTATCGGAGTTCGGATCGCGCTCGACTCCACTCCGGAACTGGAGGGGCTGCTGCGTCCCGGAATGTCGGTCGTCACGACGATCCACACCGACCGGTTGGCGCCGGAACAGGCTCAACGCTGAACCCGCAACCTCGGGAGGCTCGATCATGGCGACCGCAATCCATCCCGCAGCCCCTGCGCGTCCAATCGCGGCCGCACCGAGCCTGCGCGCACTGGTCGGTGTCGCGGCGGTCTTGCTCGGCACGTTCACCGCACTCGTGAATGCGCGCTTGACTGAAATCGGCCTCGCCGACATTCGGGGCGCGCTCGGGATCGGAGCCGATGAAGGCTCCTGGATCACGACCGCCTACATTACGGCGGAGGTTGCCGCTATCCCAGCCGCGGTCTGGCTACGCGGGATCCTGTCCCCGGCCCGCGGCGTGCTCCTCGGTTCCCTGCTCTTCACGCTCTTCTCGTTGGCCGCGCCGTTCAGCCCGTCACTCACTGTCCTGCTGATGTTCCAGGCCTTGCGCGGGCTCAGTGCCGGCGTCCTGATCCCGATGGCCTATGCGGTGACGATGCGTCATCTGCCTCAGCCCATGCGCCTGTATGGCCTCTCCTTCTATGCGTTGATCTCAGCCTTCACACCGAGCCTCTCGGTGTCGATCGAAGCTTGGGTGATGGACCACTTCACCTGGCAGTACCTGTTCTGGCTGAACGTGCTGCCGGGAACATTGACGCTGTTCGCCGGGTCCTATGGCCTGACCCGCGATCCGATCAAGTACATGCGCTTTCGAAGGCCTGACGGTTTCAGCCTGATCGCGCTTTCACTCGGGCTGGCGGCTCTTGTCACTGCGCTTGATCAGGGAAACCGCCTCGACTGGTTCGCCTCGGGGCTTATTACCGGACTGGCGGCCTCGGCCACGCTTCTCCTCGGCGGCGCCCTGGTCCACGCGCTCCTGCATCACGATCCGCTGGTCGATCCCCGCCTGCTCTGGCGGCGCAACACCGGGCTCGGCCTGTTCATGATGTTCCTGACGCGCATCGCGGTGATGTCATCAGCTCTCGTGCTGCCGCAATATTTCGCCCGGGTGCAGGGCTACAGGGCGCTCGAGAGCGGCAGCGTGTTCCTGGCCTCCGCCTTGCCGCAGCTGCTCCTTATGCCGCTCGTCGCCAGCCTCTGCTACAGGGTCGATCCGCGCCGCCTGCTTGTCTTCGGCGCCGCGCTGCAGGGCGTCGGCCTCCTGATGATGGCAGGCCTGACCAGCCAGTGGAACGCGAGCCAGGTTCTCGTTCCCCTTGTCGTGCAGTCGAGCGCCGCGCCATTCCTGGCCATTCCGATCATGGTCCTGATCACCGAAGACATCTCGCTGCGCGAAATTCCCTGGATCGCATCGCTTGTTCACATCCTGCGCACGGTCGGCTCGGCGGTTGGCGTGGCCGCCGTTGGCACCTTCGTCCGGGTTCAGGAACAGGTGCATTCGAACCTGCTCGGCCAGCATGTCACGACCGCAAGCATCCAGGCCACGCAGCGGATCGAGACGCTGTCGCAGATGTTCTCGTCGCGCCTGCCCGAGATCGAAGCGACGCGGGCAGCTACCGCCCTCATCGCCCGCACGCTGCAACGGGAAGCCTTCGTCCTGGCCTATCGCGACGCGTTCCTGCTGCTCGGCATCCTGATGCTCGCATCGATCCTGATCGCATTTGGCTTCCGCAAGACCATGCTGCCCGGAAAGCTCTTGTAATCCCCCAGGGAGAGAACACCCATGTCTATTCGAGTGCCGACTTCGTCCAGCGACCGGGCTTCGCCCGAGGTCGAGACACATCATTCCGGATATCTGCTCGCCCGCATGCTGCTGGCCGGAGGCTTCGTCTTCAGGGGTCTCAGCAAGCTGTTCGACTTTGGCGGCGCAGTACAGGAAATGGCCCATAATGGATTGCCGCTACCGACCCTCATGGCGGCCGCCGTCATCGTGACGCAGCTGGGCGGATCAGCCCTGCTGGTCTGGCCACGGACGAGTTGGATCGGTGCGGGACTGCTCGCGGGATTTACCGCGATGGCGACCGTGGTTGCTCATGCCCCCTGGAATGATACGGGCCCGATCCCCCTGCCCCAGAGCGTGATCTTTCTCCAGAATGCCGGCCTGTTCGGGGGGCTTCTCCTCGCCTTGGCAATGGGAGGCGGACATCGTCAAATCCGCAGCCTGTTCGGATTGCTCCGTTCCCGGTGACCGGGAAGGGAGCAGCCTCGAACTTGCGTGAACCGACAAGGAGGGAAGAAAGCCATGGATGGCATCGTCACCGACCGCCCGGACCTGAACCGCTTCGAACTGGCGGTCGATGGAGGCTTGGCCCTGGCCTATTATCGGCTCGACGCAAACCGTGTCGTGCTGACCCACACGGAAGTACCGCAGGAGCTTTCAGGTCAGGGCATCGGCTCCAGGCTGGCGAAGGGGACCTTCGATCTCATCCGTGCCAGTGGGCGAAAGATCGTCCTCCGCTGCTCCTTCATGGCGGGTTGGGCCAGCAGGCATCCCGAATATGACGATATCATCGACGGCTGAAAGCAGGCTGGGAACCGCCCGCGCGCCCGCTGCGAACTGCCTGGCTATTCCGGAAGAGGAACGAATTCGCTCTCATCGGGCACATGCCCGAAACGCCCCTGCTTCCAATCTTCCTTGGCCTGCTCGATGCGCTCCTTGCTCGATGACACGAAGTTCCACCAGATGTAACGGGGACCTTCGAGCGCAGCGCCACCCAGGAACATCATTGTCGTCGGCTGGGTCGCGCGGACCGTGATCCGGTCGCCCGGCTTGAAGATCAACAGGCGCGGGCCTTCGAACAGGTCGCCCGCGATATCGATCTCGCCGCTGACGACATAGATCGCACGCTCCTCATGATCGGCGTCGAGCGGAACGCTCATGCCGTCATCGTCATATCAACGTCTCCGATGCCCTTCCGCAATGCGCGGCAGGTGAGGCTCACGGCGCCGATCATCTCCGTCCACGGCACCGCGACCTATGACTACGTCAAGGCCATGGGCGATGCGGCCGACAACATCATCCACGCCGAGTTCCTGATCGCCGAAGACCCGCTGCCACATCAGCGCGAGTTCGTGGACCTGTTCCAGAAGGAACACGGCCGGCTGCCGAAGCATTTCGAGGCCGCGGGCTGGGATGCCGTGATGTCGCTGGCGCAGGCGCTCAAGACAGCCGGGCCCGATGCCACGAACGAAGCCCTCTGCAGCGCAATGCGCCGTCCCTACCAGGGCGTCATGGCGAAATTCGACTTTTCTGCCCCGGATATGGGCGGGCTGACGCTCGCCAGCTTCAACTACTCGAAGCTGGTCAAGGGCAAGTTCACGCGCCTCGACTACTCCGCCGCCAAGTGACCGTGGAGGAGCAGGTGCCGAGCGCCTGCCTTCCCTACCGGACCTCTCATCATGTCAGCCAGTCTCGTCATGCAGGCGATCCTGTCCGGGATCACCAACGGCTTCGTCTATGCGCTGATCGGCATAGGCCTCGCCGTGATCTTCAAGGGCACCCAGATCATCAACGCGATGCAGGGCGAATTCGCCGTGATCGGCGCGATGGTCACCGTCTTCGCACTGGAGCCCGTCGGCCTGCCCTATGGCTTGTCGATCCTTCTGGGCGTCATCTCCGGTGCGGCCGTCGGTGTCATCATTGATCGCCTGTTCGTGCAGCCGATGATGCGCCAGCGCGCGGGCGAGGAAAGCTTCTTGCTGCTCACCATCGGCCTGGCGGTCACGCTGTCTGCCGCAGTGCTCTATCTCGCAGGCCGCAACTCCTATCTCCTGCCGAGCTGGGGCGAAGAAGGCGTCATCGAGATCCTCGATGCCTTCCTGCAGATCCAGGCTCTCTGGCTGATCGGTACGGCGATCATCGTGGTCGTCGGTCTGCGCCTCTTCTACGGCAGGACGCTGCTCGGGCTGTCGATGATGGCGGCGTCCATGGATCCCGACGGCGCCGCCACGAACGGCATCAATGTTCGCCGGATGCGCTCTCTGACCTTCCTGCTCGGCGGCACCGTCGGCGCGATCGCGGGCATCCTTGTCGCTCCCCTGGTTGCGGTGAACTACCACATGGGCATCGCCCTGACCCTCAAGGGCTTCGCAGCCGCCATCCTTGGAGGACTGAGCAACCCGCTCGGAGCGGTGCTGGGCGGCGTCACGCTTGGGCTGCTCGAATCCCTCGCCGTCGTCGGCTTTCCCTCCGGCTACAAGGACGTGATCGCGCTCGCGATGATGATCGTCATCATGATCGTCATGCCGAACGGCCTGCTCGGCCGTGTCGGGCGGATCGGAGGCTAGCGCCATGGATAACCTGCGCCGACCTCTCCTGCTTCTCCTGCTTGCCCTGGCCTGGGCCCTCGCGCCGCTCCTGCTGTCGCGGCACCTGATCGATCTCTTCGTGTTCGCCGGCCTGTTCACCATCGGCGGGCTCGGTGTCGGACTGCTGCTCGGTCAATGCGGCATCGTCAATCTGGCCCAGGCGCTGTTCTACGGCATCGGCGCATACAGCTCGGCCTATCTCACGGTTCAGCTCGGCTTGCCGACCCTGGCCGGGTTCCTGGCCGGCATGGTGGCAAGCGCCTTGATTGCCCTCGCCGTGGGCTGGCCGGTCCTGCGCCTGACCGGCTTCTTTCTCGCCCTGGCCACGCTTGCCCTCAGCCTCATCGGCAATGTCCTGTTCTTCGAATGGGACTGGCTGACCGGCGGCACGCTCGGCATTGGACATGCACCGTCTCAAGACTGCGATGTTCGTCATCTGCGCCATGCTCGGCTCGCTCGCCGGATCGCTCTTCGCGCACTACGTCTCCTATATCAGCGTGCAGAGCTTCACGGTCGAACGCTCGATCGCATTCCTCCTGATTCCGGTCGTCGCCGGCTCGACATCGGTCTGGGGGATCATCGCCGGCGCGCTGTTCGTCACATTCATCCCCGAGCTGCTCAGCGGTCTCGGCGACATTCACCAGGTTCTGTTCGGGCTGGCGCTGGTGCTGGTCGTCACCCTCTTGCCCGACGGGCTGATCGGAGGCGCAGATCGCCTCGCGCAACTCGTGAAACGGAGGATGGCGTGATGACTGCTGTCGCCGACCTGAAACGCCTCCCCTCGCGGCCGATCGACCTGCAAGCGACCCTGGAATTATCGGGCATCGCCCATAGTTTCGGCGGCTTCAAGGTGCTGTCCGATGTCAATTTCGCGGTCCCGCAGGGCCAGATCGTCGGGCTGATCGGGCCGAACGGGTCGGGAAAGAGCACCTGCTTCAATATCGTCTCCGGATTCCTGCGCCCCAAGGCCGGGCGGGTCCTGCTATCCGGGCGCGATATGGCTGCCGACAGCATCCAGGCGCGCACCCGTCATGGTCTGATGCGTACCTTCCAGACGCCGAAAGTATTCGAGCGCATGTCGGTGCTGGAAAATGTGATGGTGGGTCTGCACAAGGACGGCCGCAGCGGCATTCTGGCGAGCATGCTGCGCACGCCCACAGCGCGACGCGAGTTCGATCGGCTACGCAATACCGCCGAAGAGGCCTGTCGCAAGTTCGCGCTCGGCAAATTCCTGGATGCGCAGACCGGACGCCTGCCAGCCGGCCAGCGCCGCGTCGTCGAGCTTGCCCGCGCCTATGTCGGGGCGCCGCGACTGCTGCTGCTCGACGAGCCCTCCTCGGGCCTCAACACCGAGGAGATCGGGCAATTGCGCAGCTGGATCGCGATGCTCAACAGCGAGGGCATGACCATCCTGCTGGTCAGCCACGACATGGGCCTGATGACGATCGCCGACACCGTGCACGCTCTCTATTTCGGCGAGATCATCGCATCCGGGCCCATGGCTGCGATCCAGGCCGATCCCCGCGTGCGCGAAGCCTATCTGGGAGGCTGAGCCATGCTGCAGATCCAATCACTCCAGGCTGGTTACGGCGCCCTGCCCGTGCTGCATGGAATCGAGATGTCGGTCAGCCGGAACGAGGCTGTCGCGATCGTCGGCCCCAATGGCGCCGGCAAGACGACGCTGGTGCGAACCTTGTGCGGTCTGGTGAGACCGATGGCTGGTCGGGTTCTCAAGGATGGCGTCGAGTTAACCGACCTGCCGCCGCACCGCCGGGCCGAGCGCGGCATCGCGGTTGTGCTCGAAAACAGAAATCTCTTCGTCGAGTTGACCGTTCGCGACAATCTGCGCCTCGCTGAAAGCGCCGGCCGAAAGGCCTCCGGAGGTAGCCCGCGCTTCAGCCTCGAGGAGGTGCTGACGCTCTTTCCTGCCGTGCAGCAGCGCTATCACTCGTCAGTCGGGCTGCTCTCGGGCGGGCAGCAGCAAATGGTCGCCATTGCCCGCGCGCTTCTCCTGCAGCCAGACCTCCTGATCCTCGACGAACTCACGACGGGGCTCGCCCCGAAGATCGTCAAGGAGATCCTTGGCGTCCTGAACAACCTGCGGAGCCAGGGCATGGCGATCCTGCTGGTAGAACAGAGCATCACGATCGCCGCCGAAATGACGGACCGGGCCTATGTGCTCTCCGTCGGCAAGGTCGCGCAGGAGATCAGGCGCGGCGAATGGCAGGGCGTCCTCGCCGACGACAGTCTCATCAAGGCCTACCTGCACGGCTGAGTGCGCCGCAGAGCTTCACGACATCAAGTCAAGGAAACATCTCATGGAACTGGGACTTTCTGGGCGAACCGCTTTGGTGTGCGGAGCCAGTAAAGGCATTGGCAAGGGCATTGCACGAGCGCTGGCGCGAGAAGGCGTCAACGTGGCGCTGCTGGCGCGCGGACGAGAGGCTCTGGAGGAAGCCGCCGACGAGATCCGCAAGGAAACGTCGGTGACCGTGACCACCGTCTCGGCTGATATCACCCAGGCGGATTCAGTCGCATCCGCTGCGCAGACGCTTCGAGCCGTCCCCGGGTTCTCGACCCTCAACATCCTGATCAACAATGCAGGGGCTCCTGTCACGCGCAACGACAGGCAGGTGCTCTGGAACGATGACGAGTGGCGGGAGCTCATCGAGGTCAAGACGCTTGGCGCGCTGCGCGTCATTCGCGAATTTCTGCCGATGATGGCTCGCGACGGTACCGGGCGCGTCATCAACATCACCGGCTCATCGGGGATCGCGGTCTGGCGCCCTGCCATGCTGCACGGCTTGAACAATTCCGCGCTGATCCACACGACCGGCTATCTCGCCCAGGATCTCTGGAACGAGCGCATCACGGTCAATGCCATCGTGCCGGGATTGGTCGGCACCGAATTCCGGGAGGAATGGGCGGACGGCCTGGCCAAGCAGCAAGGCAAGACCCGCGAGCAGTTCCTCGCCGATTTCTGCCGCGAGCGCGGCATCTTCATGGAGCGTTGGGCCGAGGTCGACGAGGTTGCCGACCTGGCACTCTTCATCGCGTCCGATCGTGCCCGCTACATCAACGGCGCCAAGCTGAACATCGATGGTGGCTTCAGCGTCAACGCGCGCTGACGCCTGACAACACTCTCCACACCCGACCCGGCAACATACAGTCTCAGGAGTAGCAGCATGWGCCACCTCATTCGTCAGATGGGCTTCGTCGCCTTCACGACGCCCGATCCGGACGGGTCCGCGCAGGACCTCGCCGAACTCGTGGGTCTCAAGGTGACGGGCCGGCGCGGCGACACAGTGTTCCTGTCTTCGAATGAACGGCGCTGGGAGGTCGCGCTGACGCGAGGCGGCAGCCGCGCCACATTGGCGATCGGGCTCGAAGCATCCGACGCCGCAGCGGTCGACGAGATCGGGCGGCGGGTGCGCTCGGAAGGCCTGGAGATCCTGGACGACAGGCCGCTTCATGACGGCATCGAGCGCGCCATACGGTTCGCGACGCCATGGGGGCCGATCTTCGAGGTCCACACGCCCATCGCACGCGATCAGGCACAGCGCCATATCGGGCCTGGGGCGCGTGCCAAACGCATCGAGCACGTCAATCTCAAGGTTCCCGACCGGCTCGCCTTCAGTGACCTGTTGGTCAAGCTGCTCGGCATCGAGCTCTCGGATCGCACCGGCGGCGACGAATTCCGCTGGTTTCGGGCCGCCGACGGCTATCACCACACCGTAGCGCTTTGCCCCGGCGATGGCGATCTCCATCACTACGCCTTCGACTTCCACGCCCTCGAGGACCTCGCCGGCATCGCTGACGGGCTTGTCCTCAAGAACCGCTCGCTGCTGTGGGGGCCGGGGCGCCACGGCGCCGGTGGCAACGTCTTCCAGTATTACGTCGACCCCAATGGCTGCGTCGTCGAAATGTCGGTGGGGATGGACCGCATCGACAATGACCTGCTCTACGAACCGCGCAGCTGGACGATTTCACCGTCGCTTTCCGACCGCTGGATCAATCTCTGGGGCTCGCCGCCGCCGGCGAACTTCATCGATCCGGCGCTGGGCTTTGCAAGGTGCGCAGCCGCCGCCTACGCGGCATGACCCTCCGCACTCGCGAACGGCCCGCCGACAGGTGACCGCGGCGGGCCATCGCCAATCCGGACGCGGACCCCTGATCCTGACGGGCGCGCCGCGGCTCAACCGTCAGGGGAAAGCGATGCGAGCCACGCGCTGGCCGCTCGCTTCAACCAGACCTGTGAGCAGCGCCGGCCCAAGGAGCGGCCGATGGGGTCGTAGCAAAACCCTATGTCGGCAGCGATTTGCCGGCCTGCTCCTGCACGATGTACTCGGCATACCAGTCCGGCCAGTTCTCATCATGCTGGCCGCCGTTTCGCTTCTCGTGTTCGCCATGCGCGGCCGCCGCACGCCGGAGCGCGGCCGCGAGCTCCCTGGATGAGGCGAAGCGTGTATCACCCGCCTCGACCCGTCCGGGCAGACGCTGGGTGACCTCCTGCAGCAGCCATTCATTGCCGTCCGGGTCCTTGAACGAGAGCCACGACGCGTAGCTGCGCCGTGTCGGCTCGGGCCCGCTGCGACGGTCTCCCTGCTCGCCGTAATGGTAGATCTCGCCAACCTCGGCTCCGCGAGCGGCGAGTGCAGCGCGCGCCGCCACGATGTCGGAGACG
Source organism: Allobosea sp. P1_A7 (assembly GCF_056406775.1). Classification (NCBI taxonomy): domain Bacteria; kingdom Pseudomonadati; phylum Pseudomonadota; class Alphaproteobacteria; order Hyphomicrobiales; family Alloboseaceae; genus Allobosea; species Allobosea sp. P1_A7. The sequence continues at coordinate 18,602 of NZ_JBFTZN010000090.1, read as the reverse complement.
ATGAGATAGGGGGCCACGGTGTTGCCCTTGCCGAAGATGACAGAAGCGGGCGAGCCTGGAGGCGTGACCTGGATAACCCGGAAATTGTCGCCTGCAATGTCGGCATCAAGTCGCCAACCCAAGCCACCGTAGAAGCGCTTGGCGCGATCGACATCAGCAACGGGGATGCTGACGACCTCAAGCTTCAGGTCGGCCCCCAGGGCTCCGAGGCTCCGGTTTGCAGTCTCGCTGCGCAGTTGAGTATCGCTCATGTCGAACTCCTTCCATTCAGATGAGTGAGAGTTGCGACACACCTCCAATCGCCTGAAATGACGGAGATCCAGGCGATTGAAACATGTTTCGCACTTCGACCGACCGCCCGCCGGGGAGCTTACGCCGCTTCGGGCCGGACGCCATAGCGAGCAGCAGGTTCGGTGCGGGAAAGATTGGGCAGCAGCGCCTGCCGTCCTGCCTCAAAGGCATTCCAGTCAGCCACATCCGGCAGGGACGGCACGGTCACGAACTCACCCAGGTCCAGGCCGGCCAAGGCCGCGTCGACCATCGCCGCAGCCGTCATCACGATCTCGCTCGGCAGGTGCTCGACCGGCTTTCCGGCGATCTCCCAGAAGTCGGTGGCCGTCGCTCCCGGCAGCACGACGTGAACCCGCACGCCCTTGTCCGACAGTTCATGCTTCAAGGACTGGCTGAAGGCCAGGACGAAGGCCTTGGAGCCACCGTAGACGCCGTTCAGGCGCTCCGGCGCGACAGCGACGATCGAAGCGATATTGATGATCGTTCCGCCGCCGCGTTCGACGAATCCGGGCACCGCGGCGTAAGTCAGGCGCATCAAGGCGTTGACGTTCAGAGCAATCATGTCGCTCATCTTGTCGATGTCCGACTGCAGGAGCGGAGCCGTCGCACCGACACCGGCATTATTGACCAGCGTGGTGATCCGCCGATTGCCCCGCAGTTCCGCCTCGACCCTGGCGAGATCGTCGCGCTTGCCGAGATCGGCAGCGATGACCTCGACCTTGCGGCCCGTCTCGGCTGCAATCCTGTCGGCCAGCTTGCGCAGCCGTTCGGCATTGCGCGCCACGAGAATGAGATCGTGGCCACGTCGTGCGAGACGCTCGGCGTAGATCGCGCCAATACCGGACGAGGCGCCGGTCACCAGTGCGAAACCCTTGAATCCCTGGCTCATTGTTTCATCTCCATTGCCCCTGGCGGGGCTCCATGGCGAGGAAATCTAGGCCTGCTTGCCCATGTCTCAAATGTCAAATATACCACCTTTCAGGACATCAAGGACCTGATCGGAGCGTGCCATGCATCGGATCGGTTTCGTCGTTTCGCCAGGCTTCCAGCTGATGAGTTTCGCTGCGCTCTCGGCTTTCGAGTTCGCCAATCTCTCGGTCCCCACCACCCCCTTCTATGACGTCCGGGTGATGTCGCAGAGCGGAGGAGCGGTGAAGAGCTCACTCGGCCTGATGCTGCAGACCGAGCCCTTCGACGATACGCCCTATGACACGATGATCTTCGGTGGCGATCTGGCGGGATCGGAGGTGTCGGCTGCGATGATCGATTTCGTGCGCCGGGCGGCGACCAAGGCACGCCGGGTCGCTTCGATCTGCACCGGAGCCTTCGTTCTGGCTCAGGCCGGCCTGCTCGACGGACGCCAGGCGACAACCCATTGGGGAAGCGCCCGGGATCTCGCCGCGCGCTATCCCCGGATCAAGGTCGATCCCGACCGTATCTTCATCGTCGATGGTCCGATCTGGACATCAGCTGGCGCAAGCGCCGGCATCGATCTCGCCCTCGGCATGATCGAGAAGGACCTCGGCCCCGAAGTTGCACGCATGACGGCACGAAAACTGGTTGTCTATCACCGGCGCGCGGGAGGCCAGTCGCAGCATTCCGCCTTGCTCGACATGGACGCCAAGTCGGACCGCGTTCAGTCGGCACTCGACTATGCCAGGAGCAATCTCCAGTCGCGCTTGAGCGTCGAGGATCTCGCTGACGCCGCCAGGCTCAGCCCCCGCCAGTTCAGCCGCGCCTTCCGCGCGGAGACCGGCCAGTCGCCGGCCAAGGCGGTCGAGAACCTGCGGGTCGAAGCCGCACGCCTGTTGATGGAGCAGACCGGCCACCCCGTCGAGGCCATCGCCGAGCAAACCGGTTTCGCCGACCGGGAGCGGATGCGGCGTGCCTTCCTGAGAAGCTATGGCCAGCCGCCACAGGCCATCCGGCGCAATGCACGCGCATCAGGCTAGCCCGGCGCCCGAAGCCATCCCGGCCATCCGTGCTATGATCGGACGACGTCGGGTTGAGAGCGAGACTCTCGCTCCCGGCCATGATCCTCATCGCGTATCGGCTGGCGGACGAGCCCGCAGGCGTTCCGGCTTCGCCTTCAGGCCCCGCGCTCAGGTGGTCATCCGTCTGAGCCCGTTCAATCGCGAGTTGTTCAACCGAGGGAGTTGCGAAGATGAAGATCCTGATGGTGCTGACGTCACATGATCAGCTTGGCGATACCGGCAAGCTGACCGGCTTCTGGCTCGAGGAATTCGCGGCGCCCTACTACGTCTTCAAGGACGCTGGCGCCGAGATCACACTTGCCTCGCCCAAAGGCGGCCAGCCACCGATCGACCCCAAGAGCGATGAGCCCGGCAACCAGGCCGACGCAATGACGCGGTTCAAGAAGGATCCGGCTGCGCAGCGGGTCCTGGCAAACACCGTCAAGCTCAGCGACGTGACGGCAGACAGCTACGACGCCGTCTTCTATCCCGGTGGTCATGGCCCGTTATGGGACCTTGCCGAGGATCCGGCTTCGATTGCGCTGATCGAGGCGTTCTACAATGCCGGCAAGCCCGTAGCCGCCGTCTGTCACGCGCCGGGCGTACTGCACCGGGTAACCTCGCAGGGGCAGCCGATCGTCAAGGGCAAGCGCGTCACGGGCTTCACCAACTCCGAGGAGGAGGCCGTCCAGCTCGCCAACGTCGTGCCATTCCTCGTCGAGGATGAACTGAAGCGCCTCGGGGGACGCTATGAAAGAGCAGCCGACTGGCAGAGCTTCGCGATCGTCGATGGCCGCCTGATCACCGGCCAGAACCCCGCTTCGTCGACCGCCGCTGCGCAGGAACTCGTCAAGCTCCTGCGCTAGGCTCTTCGGCGGCAGACCATTGCGAGCATCGAGCACTCGGCATTCTCGGCGGCGGAAACCACCCGTCCCCCAGAAATCGGCAGCCAAAGCTTGCATTTTCACGCCCAGCGACGATGGTGGCGCCTTGGCTGGGGGACGCAGTGGCATTTCGCTTTCTTCATACCGCCGACTGGCAGATCGGTAAGCCGTTCTCCAACATTGTCGGCGATCCCGGGGCGGAACTGCGATCACAGCGGATCAAGACCGTCGAGACGATTGCCAGCCTGGCGCATGAGCGACAGGTCGACGCCGTGCTGGTTGCAGGCGATGCCTTCGACAGCAACTCGGTCTCGGACCGGACCATCGTGCGCACGCTCGAAGCCCTCGCCGCCTTCAAGGGACAATGGATATTCCTGCCCGGAAACCATGACGCGGCCTTGGCCCACAGTGTCTGGACACGGATCCAGGCCATGGGCCCGGCGGCGAATGTCATCATCGCCGACAAGCCGGAACCGCTCGATCTCTGGAGCGGTCGGGCTGTCGTTCTGCCCGCCCCGTTGCGCCGCCGACGAGAGGCGCTCGACCAGACCACCTGGTTCGTCGATGCGCCATCCGGGGACGGCGCATGCCGCATTGGCCTGGCCCATGGCAGCGTTGCCAATCGACTGCCGGGCGCCGCGGAATCGTCGAACGAAATCCCCGAGGATCGATCAGAGACCGCCAACCTTTGCTATCTGGCACTCGGCGACTGGCATGGGGCTTTGAAGATCGCCCAGCGGACCTATTATTCCGGGACGCCTGAACCTGACCGCCACAAGGCCAATGACGCCGGGTCGGTCTACATCGTCGACATCCCCGGACCGCGAGCATCGGAGATCGTCGAGACCGTCGCTGTCGGGCACTTTCGCTGGAACAAGGTCGCGGTCGAACTCATCGATGGCACATGCGATCGCGCCATCGAAACGCTCAGTGATCTCGCCGCGAGCCATCGCCATCAGGTGGTCTCGCTCTCGCTGGCAGGCAGTGTCAGCTTTGCCGAGCGCCGGCGCCTCGAAAGCGAGCTTCGCTCCTGGGAGGCCCGCCTTCACCATCTCGAGATCGATGACAGCGCGTTGGTCGATGAGCCAACCTCCGATGATCTCGATGCGCTCGACAAATCCGGTTTCGTTCGTGCCGCGGTCGAGCGACTGCGCGCGAAGGCAACCAATGACGGTGATCCGGAGGCCGGCGCTGCGCGCATGGCGCTTCGCATGATGTATCTCGACCATTTCTCCAAGGGCGCTTGAGCCATGTTCCTTCGCCGCCTGGAGATCGAGGATTTCCGGAAGCTCCGATCCGTCGTCATCGACGATCTCCAGAATGGCCTCAACGTCATCTCGGGTGACAACGAAGCTGGCAAGTCGACCATTCTCGCAGCACTGCGAGCCGCCTTCTTCGAGCGTCACCGCGTCGGAGGCGAAGCCGCGCAGGCGATGCTGCCCTACAACCAGAATGTCCGTCCCCAGGTCAAAGTCGACTTCGAGCTCGATGGGCAGGCCTGGTCGCTTCGCAAGGCCTTTTGCCAGAAGCCCGAGGCCGAGCTGATCGGAGCCAACGAGCGTCATATCGGCGACGCAGCCGATGATCGCCTGGCGGAGTTGTTCGGGTTTACCCCGCCTGGCCGCGGTGGTTCCAAGCCGCAGGATCACCAGGGCATATTCGGGCTTCTCTGGGTCGAGCAAGGGCTCTCACATCAGGCGCTTGGTGTCGGCGCCGGCCGGGACTCGCTTTCCTCAGCACTTGAATCCGAAGTCGGCCAGGTCATCGGCGGAGAACGCGGAAGAGCCCTGATTGCAGCAGCCGAGGCGCGGCGCAGCACCTACTGGGACAAACGCTACAAGCCGCGCGGTGACTACAAGGCGCTGCTCGACGATGTCGAAGCCCTCTCCGCTCGTCGCGAAGAGATGTCCTCTCGCCTCGCGGCCCATGACAGCAAGGTCGGCGACCTCGCAAGGAAGCGCGAGATTGTCGCGCGCTATCACAACGACGCCTCTCTCGAGAAAGCCTTGTCCGCCCTCGCCTCTGCGCAGGAGGCGATGGTACAGGCCGAGATGCTAGAGACGATCGTTGTTAACGCCGGCCGTGACGCCACACGCTGCAAGGCTGAGACCGAGGCAGCCACAGAACGGCTCGCCGCGCGGCAGGCGCTCGTGAAATCGTCGGATGCCGCACGGGCGTCGCTGGCCCAGGCCACTCACGATGCCGAGGATGCCAAGAGCGTCGTAAGCCGGCTCGAGCGAGCGACCGCCACGACCTCTGCGAGGCTCGCACAAGCGCGGGCTGCGCGGAGCGTTGCGGACGAAGCGCTCGCCGCGGTCCAGCGGGCCATTGACCACGGCCGCGCGCTGCATCTCCTCGCCCGCTTGGAGCTAGATCTCAAGAGTGCCGAAGAAGCTGACGGCAAGCGCATGACCGCTTTGGCCGCAGCTGCAGCCATCACCGTCACGAAGCCCGAGGTCGACACGCTGGAGCGCGCCGGCGAACAGCTCGCGAAAGCCAGGGCCCGGCTCGAGGCGGCGAGCGTCCGGATCGAATTCAAGCCGAACGCGCAACAGAACGTCTCGTCAGACGGCAAGGCAATCTTGCTCAGTGAGCCCCTGCTCCTCGCAAGAGACGCGACGATCGAGCTCGAAGGGTTCGGCCAGTTGGTCGTCCATCCAGGGGGCGGCGTCGGGGATCTCGCGCGAGCCTTTGGTGAATCCGAACGCGCCTTCCAAAGCGAGCTGCGCAAGACCGGCTGCGCCAGCTTCGAGGCGGCAAGATCGCAAGTGCTGCAAAAGGGCGAAGCGATCGCCGAAGCAGAGCTGCAAAGGAAGCTGATCAGCGCCACCGCTCCCAGGGGGCTCGAAGTCCTTCGGCAGGAGACCCAGAACCAGCGCGCGCTCGCCGCCCAGTCCGCTGCGCGGGAGATCGACGCAAAGGAAGCGTCAGAGGAGAGCCGCGCCGGGGCAGTCGAGGCCCAACGCATCGCCCTCCACGACGAGAAGGCCGCCGAAGACGCCGCGGCGCAGCATCGCGCCCAGCATGAGAAGGCCACGCTTGACGCAGCGGTCTGGAACGAGCGCCTGAATGCCGCAATCACGAGCGCCAGCGAGAAGGGGCGTGACCTCATCGAGGCCCGCTCGAAGATCGCGGATGCCGAGCTGCAGGCCAGTTTTGATGCCGCCCAATCGGCCCATATGACGGCCAAGGAGGCTGAGCAGGCCGCCATTCGCGCGCTGGAGCGGGCGAACCCCGAAGCCGCCTCGCTGGCCCTCTCCAGGGCCGGGAACGCAGCTGAGAATATCCGCGCCGATCTTGAGAGGACGGCCCGCGAGGCTCGTGATCTCGAGATCGAACTTCGGGCGCTTGGTCGTGATGGATTGGGCGAGCAGCTCTCCGAGATCGAAGGCCAGATCGCGCTCAGGCAAAGGCAGCTCGCGACGACCAAGGCTCAGGCCGATGGCGCCCGGCTTCTCTACGAGACATTGGCGGAAGCGCAGCGCGAGTCCAAGGACCGCTGGCTCGGCCCGGTACGCGAACGGGTTGCTCCGTATCTGCGCCTGCTCCATCCCGACAGCCAGATCGTGCTCAACGAGGACACGCTCGAGATCGAGCACTTCGTCCGCGCTGGTGTCGAAGAGCCCTTCAGACAGCTCAGCATGGGCGCCAGAGAGCAGACAGCGGTGATCACGCGCCTGGCACTGGCGGACATCCTGCGAGGCTTTGGCCAGCCATCGATCGTCATCCTCGACKACGCACTGGTGAACACCGACGAAGAGCGTCTCGACCGGATGCACCTCGTCTTGAACAAAGCTGCCGGTTCCCTGCAGATCCTCATCCTGACCTGTCGAGAGAAGGATTTCATCCAGCTCGGCGCTCCGATCAGGCGCATTTAGCCTCACCCGCGAGGGTAAGGACCAGGGCCGGAGTTGCCGTGTTGCTGCCAAGGCTTATCTACGTCCCATGACCGCCATCCCCTTCGACAATTCCTACGTCCGCTTCCCCGAGCGCTTCTTCGCGCGGGTAACCCCCAGCGCGGTCCGTTCGCCGCGTCTGCTGCGGTTGAACACGGCGCTCGCCGAGCAGCTCGGTCTCGATCCGGTCTGGCTGGCGGGGCCCGACGGCACCGAGATGCTTGTAGGCAACCGTGTTGCCGAAGGGGCCGAGCCCATCGCCACGGCCTATGCAGGTCACCAGTTCGGCGGGTTCAGCCCGCAGCTCGGCGACGGACGCGCCGTCCTGCTCGGAGAGGTGATCGATCKCGAGGGCAGGCGCCGCGACATCCAGCTCAAGGGTGCAGGGCTGACACCGTTCTCGCGTCGGGGCGATGGGCGGGCCGCACTGGGGCCGGTGCTGCGGGAATACATCGTCAGCGAGGCGATGGCTGCATTGGGCGTTCCGACGACACGGGCGCTCGCCGCCGTGACGACAGGCGAAACGGTCAGGCGCGAGACGCTGCTCCCCGGAGCTGTGCTGACCCGCGTCGCCTCCAGCCATATCAGGATCGGGACATTCCAGTTCTTCGCGGCCCGCAGTGATGTCGAGGGCCTGCGCCTCCTCGCCGACCACGTCATCGCCCGGCACTATCCTGACGTCAGCGCCAGCGCAGCACCCTATCTGGCCCTGCTGGAGGCTGTCATTGCCGTGCAGGCGGCGCTTGTCGCCCGCTGGATGCAAATCGGGTTCATCCACGGCGTGATGAACACCGACAACATGTCGGTTGCGGGTGAGACGCTGGATTATGGGCCGTGCGCCTTCATGGATGCCTACGACTCGGGTACGGTGTTCAGCGCCATCGACGAGCGCGGGCGTTACGCCTATGGCAACCAGCCGCCCGTCGCACGTTGGAACCTGACGCGGTTCGCCGAAGCGCTGCTCCCGCTGCTGGCCGATGACCAGGACCAGGCGGTCAAGCTCGCGCAGGAGGTGCTGGACCGCTTCGATGAGCTGTTCCAGACCGCATTGATCGACGGTTTCCGCCGCAAGCTTGGGCTCTTCGCCGATGAAGCGGATGATGTCGTGCTTATCAAGGCCCTGCTCGACACGATGCAGCGCGGCCAGGCCGATTTCACACTCGTGTTCCGGCGGTTGAGCACGGATGGAACGGGCCCTGCCGAAGGGAGCGCTTGCCGCGACCTGTTCGGCAATCCCGCGGAGTTCGACGACTGGGAGAGCACGTGGCGGCAACGGCTGGCGCGCGAGGCCATATCGCCCGCGGAGCGGGTGAAGGCGATGCGCGCCGTCAATCCGCTGTTCATCCCACGCAACCATCGCGTCGAGGCCGCAATCGAGGCGGCCGTGGAGCAGCAAGATCTCGCTCCCTTCGAGGAATTGCTGGCGGTTCTGGCAAATCCCTATGACGAGCAGCCAGGTCGGGGGGACTACGCCCGCCCCCCGGCGGCTCATGAGCGTGTGCTCGCAACCTTCTGCGGAACCTGAACTCAGCGGGCCTCGATCCGAGCCGGTGTCGGATCGCGAGGCTCGCTGAGAGGCTGCGTGCGCCGGTCTCGCCCTATCGYATCGCCCTAAAGCCGCCTACTCCTAGTAAACTGGCCGGACATTTCGGGTATCCTCCTGTGGCGACRCTAGATGAATTCTCYGACCGCCATCATGTGGTCGTGATCGGCGCCGGGTTCGGCGGGCTCGAGGCGGTCCATCGCCTCGCCGGTGCGCCTGTTCGGATCACCATCGTTGACCGGCGCAATCACCACCTGTTTCAGCCGCTTCTATACCAGGTCGCCACCGCCTCGCTTGCAACATCGGAAATCGCCTGGCCGATCCGGCATCTCCTGCGCAAGCGCCCGGAAATCACGACGCTGCTGGCCGGCGTCAACGACATCGACCCCGAGGCCAGGCGCGTTATCCTCGATGACGGATCCACGCTTGCCTATGACAGCCTGATCGTGGCGACCGGCGCGCGGCATGCCTATTTCGGGCATGACGACTGGGAGCCCTTCGCGCCCGGACTCAAGACCCTCGAGGACGCTACGACGATCAGGCGGCGCATTCTCCTCGCCTTCGAGAAGGCAGAACGGGAAACGGATGCGCTGAAACAGGCCGCACTGCTCACCTTCGTGATCATCGGAGCCGGCCCCACCGGCGTTGAGCTGGCGGGCACGATCGCCRAACTGGCGCGCTCCACCCTTCCCGAAGATTTCCGCAACATCGATACCCGCAGGGCGCGCGTGGTGCTGATCGAAGCGGCTCCGCGCGTGCTTGGCGGCTTCGCGCCCGACCTGTCCGCCTATGCCCATCGCGCCCTCGAAGGACTCGGCGTCGAGATCTTCCTCGGCCAGGCAGTGTCGCAATGCACGGCCGAGGGTGTGGTCTATGGCGACACGACGCTTGCCGCGGCGACGATCATCTGGGCTGCCGGCGTACAAGCCTCCCCCGCAGCCGGCTGGCTGGATGCTCCCGCTGACAGAGCCGGACGGGTCAAGGTCGAGGCCGATCTCACGGTACCGGGCAGACCCGAGATTTTCGTCATTGGCGACACGGCAAGCGTCGCTGCGCCCGATGGAAGCCCTGTTCCCGGCATCGCGCCCGCAGCCAAGCAGCAGGGAAAATACGTCGCAACGGCAATCCGCCTCAGGCTTCGCGGGGAGGGCGTGCTACCCGCCTTTCGCTACAAGCATTCGGGCAGTCTGGCGACGATCGGGAAGCGGCTTGCGGTGATCGATTTCGGCTTCTTCAAGCTGCGCGGCGCGCTGGCCTGGTGGCTATGGGGCCTCGCTCATATCTATTTCCTGATCGGCGTCCGCAATCGGGTGAGCGTGGCATTGAGCTGGCTGTGGGTTCACGCGCGCGACCAGAGAAGCTCGCGGCTGATCACGCAGGGGCGCGAAAACGAAAGCCGACCGAAGCGACGATAGACCGTCCCTGGCGAAGAGCCTCACCGCGGCCGGCAGACCGCGCCGGCGCCCCGAGCCCCCCTTACTTCGTCCAGCGCTTGTCCCCGATCCGGGCACCGAAGTGATGGGCGAACAGGAGCAGCGCATCGACAACCGACTGGTCGCCGCCGCCCTCGAAGGCAAACAACGGGTAGGAAACGCTGATGGCGATGTTCATGCCCTTATGCGGGTCCTCGAAAGCAACGGAGATGGCTTTCACGCCGTCGAAAAGCTCCTGATTTGAGATCGCATAGCCGCGCAATCGCGACATCGCGACCTCGCGCAACAGATCGTCGATCGAAACCAGGGTCTGCTTCGTCACCGGATCGAGCGCTGCAGCAAAGAGACTGCGTATCTCGGCATCCGGTTTGACGGCGAGGAGCGCCTTCCCCATCGCGGCGGCATGCGCGGGCAGCCTGTGGCCAGGCTCGACCGTGAACTGGATCGGCTGCGAGCCCCGCGCCGTCTTGAGGACGACGACCTCGGTGCCGGAGAGCACGCCCAGCCATACCGTGTGCTCGGTCTGGCGGGCGAGCTCCTCCATTTCCTTCTGCGCCTGTTCCACCAGATCGAAATTCCGGTGAAAGCTGGCAGCCAGCTGCACAGCCAGGATCCCCGCCCTGTAGCGCTGCGTCGCGGGATCCTGCTCGATCAGCCCCCCGCTCGCTAGCGAAGCCAGCAGGCGCGAGGCGCTGCTGCGCGTGACTTTCAAGTGGCGGCTGGTTTCGCCAACCCGCAGCTCGCCTCCCGAATTGACGAGCAATTGCAGCGCACTAACGGCCTTTTCAATCGACTTCATGAGCGCTCGCTTGGCGGCTTGACGCCGCGCAGATGTCCTGCGTACGATAAATAATCAACATGTTGCGTAATAAGCAACACTTTTTCCGACTGTCAAGAGGAGACACCCATGCGGGGCACCGGCGGCGCGCTACTTTACGAAACCCTGAAGAGCTACGGGGTGACCTGCCTGTTCGGCATGGAGGATCCGATCCATGTGTTCCACGCCGTCGACCGCGCATTCACGCGGATCGTCACGGTGCGCGACGAGAAGCATGCGGCCATCATGGCGCATGGCTATGCCCAGGTAACCGGCCGGCCAGGCGTGTGCGCCGCCACCTTCGGGCCGGGCGCGACCAATCTGATCACGGGCCTGCTGGAGGCGCAGCGCTCCTCCGTGCCGGTGATCGCGCTCGTCCAGGACCACCCGCTGCGGCTCAAGAACAAGAACGCCAGCAGCGCGCTCGATCATGCGGTTGCTCTTGCGCCCTATGTGAAGGACGTGACGCGCATCGATGCACCGGAGCAGGCGGCCGACGCAGTGCGCAAGGCCTTCCGGATCGCGACATCGGGGCGGCCGGGCCCTGTGGTCCTGCTTTGCCCTGGCGATGTCATGGCCGCCGAAGCCGAAGCCCAGACCTGGGCTGACCAACCCTACACGCATTTCCCGGCCAACCGGGTCCGGGCGAGCCGCGAATCCATCGAGAAGGCGGCAGAGCTCCTCGCGACGGCCCAGCGGCCACTCCTGATCGCGGGCGGCGGATCGATCATCTCCGGCGCCGAAGAGGAAATCCGGATGCTGGCGGAACTGTTCGACATCCCCGTCGCGACAACCATGACCGGGCGCGGAGCCATTGCCGATGCGCACCCGCTCGCCGCGGGCCCGCTCGGCTCCACCACGGGCGGACGCTATGGTCGCGGGCAGATCTCCAACACGCTGTTCGCCGAGGCCGACGTCGTCTTCGTGCTCGGCTCGCGCACCGGCCAGATCTGCTACAGCGACTGGTCGCTGCCCAAGCCTGAAACCAAGCTGATCCATCTCGATATCGACCCGGCCGAGATCGGCCGCAATTTCGCAACCGACATCGCCATGGTCGGCGATGTCCGCGATACCCTGCGCGACCTGATGGCCTATTGCGCCGATCGCGGCCTGGCCCGAACCAACCCGGAGACCAGGGCGCGGATCGACCAGCTGACGGAGAACTGGAGGGCCGAGTTCCGGCCGGTCGCGGAGTCGGCGCAGACACCGATCCGGCCCGAACGCCTGCTGGCCGAAATCTCGGCACAGGTCGATGAACGGACCCTCATCGTTACGGATGCCAGCTACATCACCGGCTGGGCCATGAGCCATATCGATGTGCCAGGCTCGGGGCGCTTCATCCTCTCGCCGCGTGGAACCGGTGGAATCGGCTGGAGCCTGCCCGCCGCAATCGGCGCCAAGATGGCCGACCCATCGCTCAAGGTCGTCTGCGTGACCGGCGACGGCGCCTTTGGCTACGTCATCAATGAGCTCGAAACAGCCGCCCGCTACGGCGTCGATATCCTCGTCGTCGTGTTCAACAACGGCACCCTCGGCTTCCAGCGGCATTGGGAGCAGAAGGTGATGGGCCGCTATCTCGAATGCGACTTCCTCGACATCGACTATTCGGAAGTCGGTCGGGCCCTGAAGTGCCGCGGTGAGCGCGTTACGGCCCCGGAGGCGATCGCTGCGGCCCTGGCTGGGGGGGTTGCTGCCGACGGCCCCTTCGTCATCGACGTCGTCATCGATCCCAACGCCACGGCACCGATCGTCGGCTTCGAGACCATTCTCGCCCGCGACGCGGTCCATTGATGCGGTCGATCACCTCACGAGAGCCGATCTGTTCAACAGCGCCATACAAAAGGGGAAGAGCATGCTGAGAACCATCGCCAACGCACTTGCGTCGGCCGCTGTCGCGGCGGTCGTCGCGCTGTCTGCATCCGGAGCCTCCGCAGGCCCCACGCTCGATCGGATCATTTCCGAGAAGAAGCTGGTCGTCGGAGTAGCCCCCTGGAACAAGTTCGTTCTGCTGAATCCGAAGACGAGCCAGTACGAAGGCCTCATCGTCGACGACATTCGCAATCTCGAGGCGATGACCGGGATCAAGGTCGAGCTCGTCAACACGACCTGGAGCGGCCTCGTGGCCGGGCTCCAGGCCGGCAAATGGGACGTCATCATGAGCGGGCTCGGAGCGACACCCGAGCGTGCGACGGCCGTCGCGTTTGGAGAGGCCTTCGGCTATCTCTCGTCCACCGCCATGGTGCGCGCCGATAGCCCGGTGCGGACCTTCGCGGACCTGGACAAGGAGGGCAATGTCCTCTCCGTGGTCTCGGGCACCGCTGCCCAGCAATATGCCCAGCGCACCTTCAAGAAGGCGAAGGTCACGCCCCTTTCCGATACGGGAGCGGCGGTGCTCGAGGTCATGCAAGGGCGGTCGACGGCCTATATCGGCGATTCCGTCTCGAATGAGTTGCGCGCTCAGGAGCGCCCGACCGAGCTGCGCAATATCAAGTTCGCCAGCGATCAGACGGAATGGACCAGCATGAACCACGCTGTCCGGTATGCCGATCTCGACCTTCTGGTCTTCCTCGACACCTATGTCCGCTCCATGAAGCTGCGGGGCTGGTACCGCACTCTCGCCGAGAAGTGGAACCTGCCGCCTGAACTGGCTGTCGGGCCGCGCTAGCCGACGAACCAGGCAAGGGACGGACGCCCGTCGCATATCCGCCCCCTGTCACGTCTCTGCTCCGGAAAATGCTGGTCGAATGAGATCATGAATTACACATTTCAATTCGGCGTTCTGACCGAATACGGGCCCTATCTCGCGGGCGGACTCTGGCACGCGTGGTGGACGAGTTTTCCCAGCATCATCATCACGACCATTCTCGGCGTCGTACTGGCGGCGATGAGCATGTCGCGGCGCTGGTTGCTGCGCGGCGCCTCGGTGGTTTTCGTCGACCTGTTCCGCACGCTTCCGGTCGTGGTCCTGCTGATCTGGATCCACTATGTCATGCCGATCCTGACAGGGGGTTCGTTTTCTCCGACCGTGAGCTCGATCATCGCACTGTCCCTGAACGGGGCTGCGCTTGCCTGTGAAGCGTTTCGCGGCGGCCTTGAGGCGATCCCGGCCACGCAAACCCAGGCTGCACAATCGCTTGGGTTCTCACGCTGGAAAGTGATGCGTTACATCACGCTGCCTCAGGCTTTCTTTGCGACCCTGCCGTCCCTCACCAATGTCCACATCACAGTCATCAAGAACGTCACCGTAACAGTACTGATCGCAGTGCCCGAGGTGATGTTCCGGGCTCAGGAACTGACGGTCCAATTCTTCCGCCCGCTTGAGTTCTATACTGGCGCAGCCGTTCTGTATGTGGCGCTTATCTGGGGATACGCCCTGCTCATGCGGATGCTCGAAAGGCTTCAAAAATGGCAACCGATCTGATGACGGGCGCGACGGCAGCCTCGGCTCAGGCCTTCATCCGTATTCGCGACGTTCACAAATCCTATGGCGCCGTCAGCGTGCTCAACGGCATTTCGCTCGACGTCGCACAGGGCGAAGTGCTGGTGCTCTGCGGCCCCAGCGGTTGCGGCAAGAGCACGCTCCTGCGCTGCATCAACGGCCTCGAGACGATCAATCGCGGCGACATCTCCGTGGGCGGGCGCAATGTCGAAACGGCCAACCCCGATACGTTGCAGAAAATTCGCCTGTCGACGGGCTTCGTCTTCCAGAACTTCAATCTGTTCCCGCATATGACGGCGCTCGAGAACATCACCATCGCGCCGATGAAGATCCTCGGGACGCCGCCCCGCATGGCAACAGAACAGGGCAGAAAGCTGCTCGAACAGGTCGGCATGGCGGAGAAGGCGAGTGTCTATCCGTTCCAGCTCTCCGGTGGGCAGCGTCAACGCGTGGCGATCGCCCGGGCACTGGCGATGAACCCCACCCTGATGCTGTTCGACGAGCCGACATCGGCGCTCGATCCCGAGATGCGCGAAGAGGTTCTCCAGGTCATTTCGTGTGCCGGCGCGCCGCCACACGAGTCCCTGCAATGATCCAACCGAACTACATCGGCGGAGAGTGGCGTCACGCAAGTGAAGCGATCGCCAACATCAATCCGTCGAACACCAATGACATCGTCGCCCATTACGCGCAGGCCACTCATGCCGACGTGCAGGACGCCATCGACGCAGCTGCGACAGCCTTCCCGGCCTGGTCGCGCTCATCGATCCAGCTCCGGCACGATATCCTGAAGGGTATTGGCGACGAGATCCTCGCTCGCAAGGACGAACTCGGGATGCTGCTTTCCCGCGAGGAGGGCAAGGTGCTGGCGGACGGCATCGGTGAGGTCGTGCGGGCCGGGCAGATCTTCCACTTCTTTGCCGGTGAGTGCCTGCGCCTGGCAGGCGACAGGTTGGCCTCGATGCGTCCCGGCGTCGAGGTCGACATTACCCGGRAGCCTGTCGGCGTCGTCGGGCTGATCACGCCCTGGAACTTTCCGATCGCGATTCCTGCCTGGAAGATCGCGCCTGCCCTCGCCTACGGCAACTGCATCGTCCTCAAACCGGCCGAACTGGTGCCGGGCTCCGCGCATGCGCTGGCTGACATCCTTGCCAGAGCCGGCCTTCCGGCCGGCGTCTTCAACCTCGTGATGGGATCGGGATCTGTCGTCGGCGAAGCGATCCTGCGCAGCGATAACGTGGACGCAATCTCCTTCACCGGCTCTGTCACCACGGGCCGCAAGGTCGCAGAGGCCTGTGTCGCATCCGACCGGATGAAGAAGATGCAGCTCGAAATGGGCGGCAAGAACCCGCTTGTCGTGCTCGACGATGCCGATATCGAACTGGCGGTTGGGTGTGCGCTCAATAGCGCCTTCTACCAGACCGGGCAGCGTTGCACCGCAGCGTCCCGGCTGATCGTCACCGACAAGATCCATGACAGCTTCGTAGAGCGCCTGATCGATGCCATGCACGGGCTCGTCGTCGACGATGCGCTCAAGCCGGAAGCAAGCATCGGACCCGTGGTCGACCAGAGGCAGCTCGATCAGGACCTGCGCTATCTCCGCCTTGGTCAGGAGGAAGGCGGCCGGCTTGCGTGCGGCGGTGAGGTTCTCGCGCGGGCCACGCCAGGATTCTATCTATCGCCGGCGCTGTTCACCGAGATCGACCAGACCATGCGGATCGCCCGCGAGGAGGTCTTCGGGCCAGTCGCAGCAGTCATCCGCGTCAAGGACTATGACGCCGCGCTTGCCGCCGCCAACGATACAAGGTTCGGCCTCTCGGCCGGCATCTGCACGACGAGCCTCAAATATGCGAGCCACTTCAAACGCAACGCAGAGGCCGGAACGGTCATGGTCAATCTTCCGACCGCCGGCACGGATTACCACGCGCCCTTCGGTGGCCGCAAAGGTTCGTCCTACGGCCCCCGGGAACAGGGCCGCTACGCGCAGGAATTCTACACGACCGTGAAGACCGCCTACACGCTTCCGGCCTAGCCGCCGGAGGGTGGAGAATCGGCTGGCCGAATCACGGGCATTTTTCCGAAGTCCACTGCGCCGGGATGGCCGACGTCCGGCGCAGGCCGCGACGGGGGCATCGTCAGCACGCCGGTGCGAGCCATTCAGTCTCGACATGGCCTTCGGCTGGTCCCTGCCCGCACCTCGGTTTCGGGGCAGGTCTATCGTTGTGCCCTCTGCCAATTCTTGGTGCCCGCCCCAAACCTTCTCCAAAGCCATGTCATGAAGCCGCGTTGCTTGCTGCGGCTGCGGCCTAATCCACGCCGATACGCTTCGTTGCACGAACGCCCGCACGATCGGCGCATGCAGCATTGGCCATTCTGCAGCGCCCAGTTGACGCTTTCGCTGGCCCATGCCTTGCTGACGGCTGCTTGAGGGAAAAGCAGGGGGCGCAAGACCCCCGGAACATTATCAMCGGCCTGTCGGCGGAGGGTATTTATGAACGAACACGACCTGCGAGGTTTGATCGCGGATGTGAAGGAAGGTGGCCTGTCGCGGCGCTCCTTCGTGCAGAAGATGGTGGCGCTGGGACTGAGCGCACCGATCGCAACCCAGATGTTGGCCTGGAACGGCGTCGCGATGGCCCAGTCGGCCGACGACTACAAGCCGACCAAGGCCGGTGGCGGCGGGCCGCTGAAGATCCTGCTCTGGCAGGCACCGACCCTGCTGAACCCGCATTTCGCCAGCGGCACCAAGGACCAGATCGCCTCGCGCGTTTTCTTCGAGCCGCTCGCCGGCTGGGACAAGGACGGCAATCTCGTTCCCCAACTCGCCGCCGAGATCCCGACCAAGGCCAATGGCGGAGTGTCTGCCGACGGCAAGGAAGTGATCTGGAAGCTGAAGCAGGGCGTCAAATGGCATGACGGCAAGCCGTTCACCGCGGATGACGTCGTCTTCACCTGGGAATATGCCGCCGATCCGGCCACCGCCGCCTATACGACCGGCGCCTACAAGGACATCAAGGTCGAGAAGATCGACTCCCACACCGTCAAGATCATCTTCAAGGATCCGACGCCGTTCTGGGCCGATGCCTTCGTCGGCGTCGCCGGCATGATCATCCCGAAGCACCATTTCGGCGAGTACAAGGGCGCCAAGTCGCGCGAAGCCCCGGCCAATCTGAAGCCCGTTGGCACCGGCCCCTACAAGTTCGTCGAGTTCAAGCCCGGCGACCTGCTCACGGGCGAACGAAACCCCGATTATCACGTCAAGAACAAGCCGCATTTCGACACGMTCGARGTCAARGGCGGCGGYGACGCRGTCTCGGCGGCGCGYGCCGTGCTGCAGACCGGCGARTWCGACTATGCCTGGAACATGCWGGTCGAGGACGAGATCCTCAAGCGCATGGAGACCGGCGGGCGCGGGCGCGTGSTGGYGGTTCCTRGYGGCRAYRTCGAGTTCATCATCCTCAACMCSACGGAYCCGTGGACMGAGGTCGAYGGCGARCGTTCGAGCGTCAAGACCAAGCATCCGACGCTCAGCGATCCGGCGGTGCGCCAGGCGATCAACCTCCTGATCGACCGCGACTCGATCCAGAAGTTCATCTATGGCCGCGGCGGCACGGCGACGGCGAGCTTCGTCAACGAGCCGAAGCAGTTCAAGTCGCCGAAGCTGAAGTATGAATTCAGCGTCGACAAGGCCAACAAGATCCTCGACGACGCCGGCTGGAAGAAGGGCGCCGACGGTATCCGCGAGAAGGATGGCAAGAAGCTCAAATACGTCTTCCAGACCTCGATCAACGCGCCGCGCCAGAAGACCCAGGCGATCATCAAGCAGGCCTGCCAGCGTGCCGGCATCGATCTCGAGCTGAAGTCGGTGACCGCGTCCGTGTTCTTCTCCTCGGACGTCTCCAATCCCGACACCTACACCAAGCTCTACTGCGACATGGAGATGTACACCACGACGCAGCCGCAGCCGGATCCGGAGCGCTTCCTGAACCAGTTCGTGTCCTGGGAAATCGCCAACAAGGAGAACAAGTGGCTCGGCCGCAACGTCTCGCGCTATGGCAGCAAGGAAGCGGATGAGGCCTACAAGGCTGCGCAGAAGGAGTTCGACCCTGTGAAGCGCGCCGCGCTGCTGATCAAGGTCAACGAGATCTTCTGCGAGGCCAACATCAYCCTGCCGCTCCTGTCGCGCACGATCGTAGGCGCGTCGGCGAACAACCTCGTGCCCGATATTTCGGGCTGGGAAGTCACGACCTGGAACCTTGCGAGCTGGTACCGCACCTAGCCGTCCAGCGCTCCGGGACCGAATCTGGTCCGGACCGAATCTGGTCC
>NZ_JBFTZN010000089.1:0-19458 GCF_056406775.1 Allobosea sp. P1_A7 | reverse complement strand
CGCCAGGACGATGAAGGCAAAGAATTCCTGCCGTCGCGTTGCAGGCCTGAATGCGGCCCCAGTTYCAGCCTTGGCACCATCGGACATCACGGTGACAGCTCCCGCGACTATGATTGGGCGCCTGTACCAACGTACCGGCCCACCGGATACCTTACATTCCTTCCAGGGAAGCTAGCGCCGCCTGTCGGCTCTTGTCGAGTTGTTTCATGCGGTCGATGGACCGCGTCGGACGCATGGATGGAAGAAACCGGCGTCCTTCGCTCAGCTGCGATAGGCCGGCTCTTCGAGGTCGAGGGTGCGCCTGATCGAGGCGAGGTGAAGCCTTGCCGATTCCGCGTCGCCTTCGCGCATCTGGCGATAGGCGGCTTCGGCGATCGCGGGCGCAACGGGCAGGACCTTGCGCCCGGTCGAGAGCGCCAGCGTCTGCACCTCGCAGGCGCGCTCGAGATAGTAGAGATCGTCCCAGGCCTCGGCGATCGTCGGAGCAAGCACCATCACGCCGTGGTGCTTCATGAAGACGATGTCGGCGTCGCCGATGGCGCCGGCAATGCGGTCGCCCTCGCTCTCGTCGAGCGCAAGCCCATTGTAATCGTGGTCTACGGCGGTCCGGCCGTAGAATTTCAGCGAGGTCTGGCCGGCGAAGATCAGCGGCTCGCCCTCCGTCATCGAGAGCGCGGTCGCGTAGGGCATATGGGTATGGAAGGCGACCCTGGCGCGGGGAAGCGCCTTGTGGATGCGGGCATGGATGTAGAAGGCCGTCGCCTCGGGCTGTCCCTCGCCAGCGACGACGTTGCCGTGGAAATCGCAAATCAGCAGCTTCGAGGCCGTCAACTCGCGGAAGGCCCAGCCATAGGGGTTGACGATGAAGAGGTCGTCATAGCCCGGCACCAGCGCCGAGAAATGGTTGCAGATGCCTTCCTCCAGCCCATGGCGCGCCGCCATGCGGAAGCAGGCGGCGAGATCGGCGCGCGCCTCCCAGACGGCGTCGGCGTCGAGGGCGGGCTGGTTCGGGCCGGGCTCCCTGAAGGGGGCGGTAGAGCCGGGTGTGAGGGAGTGGGCCATGCGGGAGCTCCGGATCGGCAAGCGGCAGGTGCGACGGGTGTTGGTCAGGCAGGGCGCAGGCGCTGCCGCGTGATTGCGGCATGGAAGCGTGCGCCATGGATGAGGCCGGCGTCGTCGAAGTCGTAGCAAGGATTGTGCAAGGGCGCCGAGGGGCCATTGCCGACGAAGGCGAAGCAGCCCGGCACATGGTCGAGGAAACGGGCGAAATCCTCCGAGCCGGTCATCGGCTCGCGGGCGGTGGCGACATTCTCCGCGCCGAACACGCCTCTCGCGGCAGTCAGGGCTTCCCCCGCCAGCGCCTTGTCATTCACCAGCGGCACGAATTCGCGCGTATAGGTCACCTCGGCCGAGACGTTGTAGGCAAGCGCCGTTCCGTCCGTGATGATGCGCATCTGCTTCTCGATCTCGGCGCTGACCTCCGGCCGGAAGCTGCGGGCATCGCCGAGGATGCGGGCGAGGCCAGGCAGGGCGTTGCGCGTGCCGTCGGTGATGAGTTCGGTCACCGAGACCACGCCGATATCGGTCGGGCTGAGCCGCCGCGACACGATGGTCTGGAAGCTGGTGACGAGCGCGCAGGCGGCGATCAGGGCCTCGTTGCCGACATGCGGACGCGCCGCATGGCCACCGATGCCCTTGAGCACGATCTCGAAATTGTCCTCCGCCGACATGATCGAGCCGGCGCGTGTCTGGAACTGACCGACCGGCAACCCCGGTGCATTGTGCAGCCCATAGATCTCCTCGAAGGGAAAACGCTCCATCAGCCCGTCGGAGAGCATGGCGAGTGCGCCTCTGCCCCATTCCTCGGCAGGCTGGAAGAGGAAGCGCACGGTCCCGTCGAAGCCGCCCTCGCTGGCCAGCAACTTTGCCGCGCCAAGCAGCATGGCGGTGTGCCCGTCATGGCCGCAGGCATGCATGGTGCCGGGCGTTTGCGAGCGATGGGCGTGCTCGGCCTGCTCGCTGATGCGCAGCGCGTCCATATCCGCCCGAAGCGCGATGGCGCGGTTGCCGCTGCCGCGCTTCAGCGTGCCGACGACACCGGTGCCCCCGATGCCCTCGGCCACATCGTCGAGGCCGAACTCCCTGAGCTTGGCCGCGACGAAGGCGGAGGTTCGCTTCTCCTCGAAGCCGAATTCGGGATGGGCGTGCAGGTCACGCCGCCACCCCGTCATCTCGCGTTCGAGGGCGTTCGGGTCGAGCGTGGTCATGTCTCTCTCCACCATCGTGAAGCCGGGGGGCGGCCGCCGGGCGAACTGGCCTGGCGATCAGTCATGCGTCTCGCCGTCATAGAGCGTGGCGCGCATCGAGGGGCGTTCCGAGAAGGAGCGATACCAGTGGGCCAGCCGTGGCCGGCCAGGCTCGAAGGCGGGCAGCGCGCGGAATTCCAGCCATGAAAGGGCGGTCGCAAGCGCGATATGGCCGACATGGAGTGGCGCGTCGAAATCCGCCTCGCGTTCGAGATAATCGTAGGATTCGACGAGTTTCGCCGTCATTCCCTCCGCCAGGGGCGCATACCGCAGGGCCTCGGGGCGGCGTACGGTTTCCCAGCGCAGCGCAATGCCAGCGTCGCACAGTCCCTGGGCGAGCGCCTGCAGGCGAAGCGCGGACCATCTTGCCCGCCCACCCTGCGGAATGAGCCGGCTGCCGCCGTCGAGGCTCGCGAGATAGTCGCAGATCACGATCGAATCGAAGATCGCCTCGCCATCGGGGAGGACGAGGACGGGAACCTTGCCGAGCGGGTTGACCGCGAAGACGTCGTCGTTCCGGTTGGTCGGGCTCGTCTCCTGGTGGACGACGCGCAGCTGTCCGGCGAGACCCGCTTCATGGGCAAAGACCAGGACCTTGCGCGCATAGGGCGAATGAGTCTGGTAGATCAGGTCCATGGTTCGCGTCAGCTCTGATGCCGTACTCATTTGCGTGCCTTGCCAAACGGGATGATGAACCGGACTCGTCGAGAGCGCAGTCATGGTCTGCCTCCAACGGGCGCGCTTTGCGGCACTGCGAGGGATGCGAAACTCATGTGCGCAACCGCGGAGCGCTGGCTGCGACGCCGATGAGCAGCGTTGCGACGACCAGGAAGGCAATGGGTAGGCTCGCGACTTGGGCGATGGCACCGATTGCCGCGGGGCCGACAAGGATGCCGGCATAGCCCAGTGTCGAGATCGCGGGCACGGCGATATGCTCGGGCATCGCGTTCTGTCTGCCGATCGCCGTGTAGAGAACCGGCACGATATTCGAGCAGCCCGCCCCGACGAGCGCAAAGCCGGCGAGGCCTGCCAGCCAGGATGGTGCAAGCGTTGCGAGCACGAGACCTGCCGCTGCGCAGAGGCCGCCCCAGACGATGATGCGCTGGGGGCCGAGGCGGTGCACGAAGCGGTCGCCGGTCAGCCGGCCGATCGTCATGGTGCTGGCGAAAGCCGCATAGCCAAGTCCCGCATAAGCGGCATCGACCCGGCGCAGATCGGTCAGGAAGACGGCACTCCAGTCGAGCATGGCGCCCTCGGCCAGGAAGACGACGAAGCAGAGCACGCCGATGAAGAGCACGATGCCGTGCGGAATGGCGAAGGCCGGGCCTTCGCCCTTGCCGGCATAGGGCAGGAGCCCCGAGGCCGCCCAGGCCATCGCGGCAAGGAGGATCGCGACGACGACGAGCGTGGCGAGGAGCGGCGTCGCACCCAGCATCAGGAGCCCGCTGGCCCCGGCCGCTCCGGCGATGCCGCCGAGACTGAAGAGACCGTGAAAGCCGGACATCATGCTGCGCCCGCTGGCTCGCTCGACGATCACGGCCTGGATGTTGATGACGCAATCCAGCGAACCGATTCCGGCTCCGAAGACGAACAGTGCCAGGCCGAGCAGCGGCAGGTGCGCGGCGGTCGCGAGAGCCGGGAGCATGAAAGCGACGAGCAGCACCGCGCTAATCAGCACGCGGCGGCAACCGAACCGCGAAGCCAGCGCACCCGATAGCGGCATGGCCAGGATCGAGCCGGCGCCGAGGCAGAGCAGCAGCAATCCGAGCGCGCCATCGTCGAGAGCCATGCGCAGCTTGGCATAGGGCACCAGGGGTGCCCATGCGGCGATGCCGAGCCCGGCAACGAAGAAGGCGATGCGGGTCGCGGCCTGCTCCGCCCATCCCGGCGCCTTTCCGGCCTCGATGGCGATGCGCGCGTTCATCGTCGCATTACTGGGCGGCTCGTGCCGGCAGGCCGGTCAGTTCGGCATAGCGTTCGGGATCGGTCGCGCCCTCGGTATTGATGACGAGAACGCGGGAGGTCGCGTCGAGGCCAAGCTGCTTCCTGACGGTGGGATCAGCCGCAACCCGGATGACGCCGGCCAGGCCGACACCGCCGCTTTCGCCGGAGACGATGGCGGGGTCCTTGCCGGCGGGGCGCGCCAGCCGGTTCATCACCGCGATGGCATCCTCGTCCTCGACGGTCATGAAGCCGTCGGCGACGCGAGACAGGACACGCCAGGCGATAGGCGAGGGCTCATAGCATTCGAGCATCGCCATCACGGTCGGTTCGCCATGGACGACTTTGACCGGATGGCCGGCCTTCGCCGTCTCGAAGATGCAGGCCGCGCGCGCAGGGTCGACCACCACAAAGACGGGACGCTGGTCGCCGAGTGCATTGGCGAGATAGCCCGCAGCCGCAGCGGCAATGCCGCCGACGCCTGCCTGCACGAAGACATGCGTGGGCGGCTCGGCGAGTTCACGCAGTGCTTCGCGGATGATCACGGTATAGCCCTGCATCACCAGCCCGGGGATGCGTTCATAGCCTGGCCAGGAGGTATCGGAGACGACTGTCCAGCCCTCCTTCTCCGCGACGCGGGCGGCTTCCGTGACCGAGTCGTCATAGGTGCCCTCGACCCGGATCATCGTCGCGCCGAAGCGGGCGATCGCCGCGACACGTTCGTCGCTGACTCGGGCATGCACGAAGATCGCGGCCCTCGCCCCGGTGAGCTGGGCGCCCTGTGCGACCGAACGGCCGTGATTGCCGTCAGTGGCGCAGGCGACCGTCATCCCCGCCGCTACGACCCGGACCTCGGGGCTGTTCAGCTCGGCGATATCGACTGGCCGCCCGAGCTTCCTGCTCGCCTCCTCCAGCACCAGCCGGAAGACGGCATAGGCGCCGCCAAGTGCCTTGAAGCTGCCAAGGCCGAGGCGATGGCCTTCGTCCTTGACGTGGATCGCACGGACCCCKAGCTCGGCGGCCATGGCTGGCAGGGCATGCAGCGGTGTCTCGACGTGGTTCTCGCGATAGCTCAGATGGCGCTCGACATCGGCGGCCGCGGCGATGCTCAGGGTCTCGGCATCGATCGGATCGAGCGGCTTGGCACGGTCGGGGTGGTGGTTGGGAAGAAACATCGCCGCTCCTGCGCGCTGGTACAACGAATGGATATTGCAATCATGGCGAAAAGACCGCTGTGTTTGGTCCCCTGAAATGCAAGTTTGTTTCGTTGGGCGCTCCTCTTGACCCGATCCCCTTCGCCAGCAGTCACGCTGGACARTTTCGACCTCGCGATCCTGCGCATCCTGCAGCGCGACAACACGACGCCGCAGCGTGTGATCGGCGAAGCGGTCAACCTGTCCGCGCCCGCCGTCCAGCGCCGGATCAAGCGCATGGAGGAGACGGGTGTCATCCAGGCCAATGTCGCGCTCGTCGATCCTGCCCGGCTCGGACAGGCGATCACCATCTTCGTCGAGGTGGAGCTGGAAAGCGAGCGTGCCGACCTGATCGACGCCGCCAAGCAGGAGTTCACCGCGGCACCCGAGGTGCAGCAATGTTACTACGTCACTGGCGAAGCGGATTTTGTGCTCGTCATCCTGGTRCCGAGCATGGCGGCCTATGAGGCGCTGACGCGCCGGCTCTTCTTCGGCAACAACAATGTCAGGAAGTTCCGCACCTTCGTCGCGATGGACCGCGTCAAGGTCGGGCTCGCGGTTCCGCTGCCGGAATAGTCTGCGGCAGACTCCGCTTGCCGAACGCCGCCATCCCGGATTTGGTGGGCCCTCCAGGGATCGATCGTGGGCGCAGCATGGTTTCGACGAGGCGCCGCAAGGCCGAGGGCGGGGACAGGGACCGGGAGGTGCTCAACCTTGCGGGTTACCTGCCCTATTTCCTGACGACGATCTCGAACACCTGGTCGCGCAGTTCGTCCCGCCTCTATCTCGATCTGTTCGGCGTCGGCGTCACGGAATGGCGCATCATCTCGCAGCTCGCGATCGAGCCTTGTATCGTGGCGCAGCGCATCTGCGAGGTCATCAGCCTCGACAAGGGGGCGGTCAGCCGCGCCGTGGCGGCGCTGGTTTCGGCCGGTCATGTCCGCGAACATGCGGATAGCCGCGATGCGCGCCGGCAGGWTCTGCAGCTGACGCAGAGTGGCTACGAGCTGCATGACCGCCTGATCGCGGTTGCCCTCCAGCGCGAGAACCTGATCCTGGCCGATTTCTCCCCCGAGGAGATTGCCGGGCTGACCGCCCTGTTGCGGCGGATCCATGCGCGGCTGCCCGAGCTGCGCGAATTTTCGCCTGATGATGTCACCGAGGCGGCGGCTGCGCGTCGTTGACAGGCGGCCGGCGGCAAGACTACCTGCGGCCAGGCAGGAGACCCCATGTCCAATTTTACCTTCGCGCCTCTCGCCATTCCTGGTCCCGTGCTGGTCCGGCCGCGACGTTTCGGCGATGACCGCGGCTACTTCATGGAAACCTATAGCCGCGAGCTTTTCGCGGCAGCTGGGATCGCGCCGGATTTCGTGCAGGACAACCAGTCGCTTTCGGCGCAGGTCGGCACCGTACGAGGCCTGCATTATCAGACTGCGCCCGCTGCCCAGGCCAAGCTCGTGCGCGTGCTCAAGGGCGCGATCTTCGACGTCGCAGTCGACCTCCGGCGCGGCTCGCCGCATTACGGGCGCTGGTGCGGTGCGCTGCTCGATGCGGACGGTGCCGAGCAGCTTTTCGTGCCCTGCGGCTTTGCCCACGGTTTCTGCACGCTCGAGCCCGGCACCGAGGTCGCTTACAAGGTCGACGCGCCCTATGCGCCGCAGAGCGAGGGCGGATTGTTCTGGGCCGATCCGGCGCTAGCCATCGACTGGCCAGTGGTCGCCGGGGCCGCGACACTGTCCGAGAAGGACACGAAACTGCCCGGTTTTGCCGGTTTTGCCAGCCCCTTCGTCTATGAGGGCGCCTGAATGACGCGGTTTCTCGTCACCGGCGGCGCTGGCTTCATCGGCTCGGCCGTGGTCCGGCATCTGGTCGCCGAGACGCCGCATCACGTGCTGGTTGTCGACAAGCTGACCTATGCGGGCAATCTCGACAATCTGAAGCCGGTCGAGACCAATCCGCGCTACGCCTTTCTGCAGGCGGATATCGGAGATCTCGCCGCGATGCGCGAGGCCTTTGCGTCATTCCGGCCCGATATCGTGATGCACCTTGCGGCGGAAAGCCATGTCGACCGTTCGATCGATGGGCCGGGCGCCTTCATCCAGACCAATGTCGTCGGAACCTTCGTGTTGCTCCAGGCGGCGCTCGACCATTGGCGAGCCCTGCCGCAGGACGCGAAGGCCAGCTTTCGTTTCCACCATGTCTCGACCGACGAGGTCTTCGGCTCGCTTGGCGCGGAAGGTCTGTTCAGCGAGACGACACCCTATCAGCCGACCTCGCCCTATTCTGCGTCGAAGGCCGCTTCCGACCATCTCGTGCGTGCCTGGCACCACACCTATGGGCTGCCTGTCGTGCTCTCCAACTGCTCGAACAATTACGGCCCCTATCACTTCCCCGAGAAGCTGATCCCGCTCGTCATCCTGAACGCGCTTGAGGGCAAGGAATTGCCGGTTTACGGCGATGGCGGTCAGGTACGCGACTGGCTCCATGTCGAGGATCATGCACGCGCGCTTTGCCTGATCGCGGTAACCGGACGCCCCGGCGAGAGCTATAATGTCGGTGGCAATGCTGAGCGCACCAATCTCGATGTGGTGCGCGCGATCTGCGGCATGGTCGACAGCCTCGCCCCCGACACCGCTATCGGCCCGCGCGACACCCTGATCCGGTTTGTCGCCGACCGGCCCGGCCATGACCGTCGCTATGCGATCGACGCTTCAAAGATCGCCCGCGAGCTCGGCTGGAGCCCGCAGGAGAGCTTTGAGAGCGGGCTGGAGAAGACCGTTCGCTGGTATCTCRCCAATCCGGATTGGTGGGGCCGCATCCGCAACGGGCTTTATCGCGGCGAGAGGCTCGGCCTCTCGTGAACGAAGCGCCGATCCTGCTTTTTGGCGCCGGCGGTCAGCTTGGCCGCGAGTTGACGGCGCTGGCGCATGAGCGTGGCGTTCCGCTCGTCGGGCTGGCGCGGGCTGACGGCGACATCACGGACCGTGCGGCTGTGGCAAGGGCCTTGAAGGCCCATCGCCCCGGCCTCGTGGTCAATGCTGCGGCCTTTACGGCGGTGGACCGGGCCGAGAGCGAGACGGTCGCTGCCTTCTCCGCCAATGCGGAAGGGCCCGCCATTCTTGCCGAGGCGACGGCCGAAGCCCGCATTCCGCTCCTCCATGTTTCGACGGACTACGTCTTCGACGGCAGCAAACCCGGGCCTTATGTCGAGAGCGACCCTGTCGCGCCGCTCG
Source organism: Allobosea sp. P1_A7 (assembly GCF_056406775.1). NCBI lineage: Bacteria > Pseudomonadati > Pseudomonadota > Alphaproteobacteria > Hyphomicrobiales > Alloboseaceae > Allobosea > Allobosea sp. P1_A7. The sequence continues at coordinate 10,785 of NZ_JBFTZN010000089.1, read as the reverse complement.
GTGCCTATGGTGCGAGCAAGAGCGAAGGAGAGGTCTGCATCCGGGCCCTGCAGCCGCACCATGTCATCCTGCGCACCGCCTGGGTCTACGGCGTCCATGGCGCAAACTTCCTGAAGACCATGCTGCGGCTTGCCGCAGAACGCGATGTCCTGCGCGTTGTCGCCGACCAACGCGGTTCTCCAACCGCGACACGCGACCTTGCCGAGGCGATCCTCGCCGTCCGCGCTGCACTGATGGGCGGCGCCGAGCCCTGGGGCACCTACCATGTTGCCGGGCAGGGCGAGACGACCTGGCATGGCTTCGCCAGCGCCATCATTGCCGAGCAGGCCCGTTTCACCGGGCGGAGCCCGATCGTGGACGCGATCACGACTGCGGAATTCCCGACACCGGCGCGCCGTCCCGCCAATTCGGTGCTTGATTCCGCCCGGTTCGCCGCGATCTTTGGCTATCGCGCAAAGCCGTGGCAGGAACGCATGCGAGAGGTCGTGGCCGCGTTGATGGCGCAGAGGGTCCCATGAAGGGCAGCTGGCTGAACTGGCGAAGCTGACGGGCAAATCGAGCTACGGGCAGTATCTGGCAAAACTGCTCTGATTGCGGGCCTTCCGGCTCATGAGGATATGGAGATCGGTATGACCTGGTCGGCACGGCAGTACACGAAATTCGAGGATGAGCGGACCCGCCCGGTTCGCGATCTGCTTGCCCAGGTCCCGACGGACGCCGTGGCAAGCGCGGTCGATATCGGTTGCGGTCCCGGCAACTCGACCGAACTTCTGCTGGCGCGTTTCCCGGACGCCGCGATCAGCGGGATGGATAGCTCTTCCGACATGATCGCGGCCGCCCGCAAGCGCCTGCCCGCGATCCAGTTCGAGGTTGCCGATATCGCCTCATGGCAGCCGGCCGCCCCCTATGACGTGATCCTGTCGAACGCCGTGCTGCAATGGCTGCCCGATCACGAAGTCCTGATGCCATCACTCATGGCCAAGCTTGCGCCGGGCGGCACGCTCGCCGTGCAGATGCCGGATAATCTCGACGAACCGGCCCATGTGCTGATGCGTGAGGTTGCCGCTGACGGGACCTGGGCCGGCAAGCTCGCCCCAGCGCTGCAGACGCGCGCGGCGCGCCATGGCGCTGACTGGTATTATCGGGCGCTGCGCGGCGGCACGACAAGGCTCGATATCTGGCGCACGACCTATCATCATCCGCTCGCCGGCGGGGCTTCGGCGGTGGTCGAGTGGTTCAAGGGCGCCGCCTTGCGTCCGCTGCTCGATCTGCTCGACGAGGCCGAGCGCGAAGCCTTCCTCGCACGCTATCAGGGTCTCATTGCGCAGGCTTACCCCGCGATGCCGGATGGCACCGTGCTGCTGCCCTTCCCGCGGCTGTTCATCGTCGCGACACGCTGAGGCGCGAACGGGGGCTTAGATCGTCTGACCGGAAGTCGGATCCGGTCCGACGATCTAACCCTTTGTGTTTGCATCGGCTTTCCCGAAAACCGCAATCCACTTTTCGGGTCGATGTTTTACGCGTAGCGCATCGCAGCTGCGCTGTGCATCCGCCGCAGCGCGGCGATGTCCAGTCCGGGCACGGCACCGTCGACAACCCGCCAACGCCCCGCGACCATGACACGATCGGCCCGGTTCGCGCCGCACAGCACCAGCGCTGCGACGGGATCATGCGCGCCGGAGAAGCGCAGCTCGTCGAGCCGGTACAGTGCCAGATCCGCCTGCATGCCGGGCGCGATCCGCCCGATATCGGAGCGCCCGAGGCATCGTGCCGAGCCTTCCGTCGCCCAGCGGATCACRTCGCGCGCAGTCACGGCGCTGGCACTCTTGTAGTGCAACCGGTTGATCAGCAGGGCGTGGCGCAGCTCTTCCATCAGGTTCGAGCCGTCATTGGAGGCTGAGCCGTCGACGCCGAGGCCGAGCGGCGAGCCGCCGGCCTCGAGTTCGCGTGTCTGGCAGAAACCGGAGGCGAGCACGCCGTTCGAGGTCGGGCAATGGCAGATGCCGACGCCGGCCCGGCCCAGCCGCTCGCATTCCTCGCAGGAGAAATGGATGCCATGCGCCAGCCAGGTCTTCGGCCGCATCCAGCCGGCATCCTCCAGAAGGTCGAGCGGGCGCTTGCCGTAGACCTGGAGGCAATAGGCCTCCTCATCCTGCGTCTCGGCGAGATGGGTGTGCAGCGGAGCATCGAAACGCGCGGCGAGTTCAGCCGATTTCGCCATCAGCGCAGGCGTGACCGAGAAGGGAGAGCAGGGCGCCAGCGCGATCTGGATCATGCTGCCTGGCTTTGGATCATGGAACAGCGAGAGCACGCGCTCACTGTCGGCCAGGATCGTCTCCTCGTCCTGCACCACAGCATCCGGCGGCAGCCCACCATCCTTCTGCGACAGATTCATCGAGCCGCGTGAGACAGTCATGCGGATGCTGAGCGCGCGCGCCTCGTCGACCGCGATATCGACCGCGCTCTCCAGCCCTTTGGGGAAGAGATAATGGTGATCTGCCGCTGTGGTACAGCCGGAGAGCAGCAATTCAGTGAGTGCGACCCGCACTGCGAGCCTGAGATCGTCGGGCGTCAGCCGGGCCCAGAGTGGGTAGAGCGCCTTCAACCAGGGAAAGAGCTCACGGTCGATCGCGGCCGGATGGGCGCGTGTCAGCGTCTGGTAGAAATGGTGATGCGTGTTGATCAGCCCGGGCAGCACGACATGATCGGAGGCATCGAATGTCTCGTCGACCGGCTGTGCCGGAGCGCTGCCGGCGGCCAGCAGTTCGACGATGGCGCCATGCTCGACCACCACGCCGCCGCCGGCGTCCTCGGCGACGATGCCGAGCGGGTTCCTGATCCAGAGGCGCATGGCCGCTCCTTGCGAACGAGGCGTGGACGTCGCTCTTCAGTAGTGGAAGGCGGCAGAGGCGAGGAATAGACCGAACGTCTTCCGGCACATCAAGGGGGCGGGCGCAGACGGCCTATGTCGGCTTTCGACAGGCGAAGGGCAGGAATGTGCTCGAGAGTCCTCCGTTGAGGGACATCAGAACAAGGATATTAGCCAGCTCAAGCTCCTTTCCGCTGCGTGGGCAGACGTCTGCCTGCGCCGTGCAGTTGGTCGCGAGGAAGGCATCGTGCCGCGCGAGGAACTCGTCGCTCAGTCCTGTCTTTCCCCGCTTGGCGATGGCCGCACCATAGGCCTCCTTGTACCGAACGCATTTCTGCGTGGTCCAATCGACGTCGCGTTGGGCCTGCGCCACGGCCTTGGGAGCTGCGCCCATGATCGTGGCCGACAAGGCGATCGCGGTCGCAGCTCGTCTTGAAAGAGAAGGCTTCATCGCATTCATGATTCCGAGATTCCCTGCCCAGGTCGATGACCTTGGGGGGGCAATTGGGGCGTTCCTGCGGCGTCGGATTCATGATGCCTTGGTACAGTCAATGCCAGGCGGCCGGCGTCGGCACGTGCGGACGAGAAGTCGGCGGCGCGCCGCGCTTCTCCTTGACGCCGCTGTCTTGATCCGCCATCGCTCCGGCGCATTCTGAACGGAGACCGACGATGAGCCTGACCGATCTCGCCGCCACCATCGATGCCGCCTGGGAAAACCGGGCAGAGATCGGCGTCAGCACCAAAGGGGCGGTGCGCGATGCCGTCGAGCAGGCCATCGAGATGATCGATTCCGGCCAGGCCCGCGTTGCCGAAAAACTGGGCGGCGAATGGGTGACGCATCAGTGGCTCAAGAAGGCCGTGCTGCTCTCCTTCCGTCTCAACGACAACAAGATCATCGCAGGGGGCCCGGGCGAGGGGGTGTTCTGGGACAAGGTTCCCTCGAAATTCGAGGGCTGGGGCGAGAATCGCTTCCGCGCCGCCGGTTTCCGCGTCGTGCCGCCGGCCGCCGTGCGCCGCGGCGCCTTCATCGCGCCGAACGTCGTGCTGATGCCGTCATATGTGAATATCGGCGCCTATGTCGATTCAGGCACCATGGTCGACACCTGGGCGACCGTCGGCTCCTGCGCGCAGATCGGCAAGAACGTGCACCTGTCCGGCGGCGTCGGCATCGGTGGTGTGCTCGAGCCGCTTCAGGCCAACCCGACCATCATCGAGGACAACTGCTTCGTCGGCGCCCGCTCCGAGGTGGTCGAGGGCGTGATCGTGGGCGAGGGTTCGGTGATCTCGATGGGCGTCTTCATCTCGGCCTCGACCAAGATCATCGATCGCGCCACCGGTCAGGTCCATATYGGCAAGGTGCCGCCCTATTCGGTGGTGGTGTCCGGGTCGCTTCCCGGCAAACCGCTGAATGACGGCACACCGGGCCCCTCGCTCTACTGCGCCGTGATCGTCAAGACGGTCGATGCCCAGACCCGCGCCAAGACCGGAATCAACGAGCTGCTGCGGGACTGATACGCGCTGAGACCCCGGCAGAGGCATAGCGCAGCCGGGGTCTCGTCAGCGGTAACGAATGGATCCCGGGCCTCGCTCTGGCTGCCCGGGATGACGTGGTCTCAAGGGTGTGTTTCAGCCCACGGGCGAGGGTGCTTCGCCGGCCGTCGGGGTTGCTGTCGCGCCGGGCGTCGAAGGATGTTCGACCGCCCCAGGCGAAGCCGAGATCGCGTCGCGCAGGGCTTGTTCGCGGGTGTGGTCGAGCGATGTCTTCAGCACCACGCCACCCGTGCCCTTGATCGCTTCCAGCACCTTGTCGCCGGTCATCTTGCGGATCAGCAGGAAGAGCGCGGCGTTGCCCGGCTGCAGACTGGTCGAGAGTTCTTTCATGAAACCGTCATTGACGCCGTAATCGGTCAACGCACCACCGAGTGCGCCGGACGCAGCGCCGATCGCAGCGCCGAACACCGGCATCAGGAAGATCGCGCCGATCAGCAGGCCCCAGAAGCTGCCCGAGACCGCCCCGAGCGCGGTGGTGTTCATGAGCTGGTTCAGCTTGATCTTGCCGCCCTCATGCATGACCGCGATCGCCGCGTCGCCGAGCTCGATCAGGTATTCCTTCTGCAGGGAGATGACTTTCTGGCGCATCTCCTCGGCCTTGGCCTCGGTCGGGTATACGATGACGACGAGATCGGACATGGGGCTCTCCTTTGGCGGGCAAACTCAACCTGCCGCGCGGCTGTGACAGAGTTGCGGCAATGCGAGATTGCGCTCCGGTTTAGCCTGCCGGCAACCCCGCCGGTTTGATGCTCGTCAAACGCGGACGAGGATGCTTGTCCCGCCCTATTCGCCTGCGATTTCCTTCGCAGCCTCGATGGCGCGGCCGCGCAGCGGCATTTCCTTCATCCTGAACAGGAAGAACAGGGCCAGTGCAAAGCCCGCGAACGTCGCTGCGAAGACATATTGGAACAGCATGATCATGGTGGCGCGGTCCGCCGTTCCGCTCCGTAGGGTCTCGGCCGTAACACCCGAGCCTGCCCCGATGCCGCCGAGGACGATCGCTCCGAATACGGCGACGATCAGCGCCCCGCCGATCTGGCGAAAGAAGTTCGCCGTCGCCGTCGTCGTGCCGAGCTGGTGCGGCTGGACGGCATTCTGGATCGAGACGGTGGCGACCGGCAGCAAGGTGCCGAAGCCGAGGCTGATTACCGCCAGCACGATACCGAAGGGGATGAGCGACATCCGGCCGGCGAAGGCGATCAGCAATGCGGTACCGATCAGGGCGATGCAAAGTCCTGCAACCGGTACGCGCTTGTAGTGCTTGAGGAGGGTCATTGCCCGTCCCGATGCGGTCGCGCCGATGACGGTGCCGCAGGTCAGCGGGATCAATCCCATGCCGGAATTGGCGGCCGAGAGCCCGGCGACCGTCTCGAAATAGAGCGGCAGATAGATGGTGAGCCCGATGAAGGTGCCCATGCCGAAGCCGGCGGCGATCGTGCCCATCCGCACCACCGGATTGGCCAGGATCGCGAGCGGGATCAGCGGCTCCTCTGCGGTCTTGAGACGCATGGCGAATGCGATCCAGAGCAGTGCCGACAGGCCGACCAGCCCGAGGATCGGCGCCGAGGCCCATGGATAATGCACGCCACCCCAGGAGAGCGCGAGCAGCAGCGTCACCGTTGCGCTCGTCATCAGCCCGGCGCCGAGGAAATCGAGTTTGTGCGGTCGCTCATGCCGCGGCAGGCGCTTCAGCGCCTTGTCGGTCATCAGGTAGGCGAAGAGCCCGAGCGGCAGGTTGATCCAGAAGATCACCGACCAATGCAGCGCCTCGGAGATCACCCCGCCGAGCACCGGTCCGAGCAGCGAGGAGGAGAAGAAGACGCTGGCGATATAGACCTGATATTTGCCGCGCTCCTTCGGCGGCACCATGTCGCCGATGATGGTCTGCGCCATCGAGATCAGCCCGCCGCCACCGAGCCCCTGGACGAAGCGCGCCACCACCAACAGCCAGAGGGACGATGCCAGTGCGCAGGCAACCGAGCCGACCATGAAGATCACGATGCCGGCGAGCAGCGTTACCCGCCGCCCATGGATGTCGGCGACCTTGCCGTAGAGCGGCGTCACCGCGGTCGAAGCCAGCAGATAGGAGGTCACGACCCAGGGCAGATGCGTAACGTCGCCGAGCTCGCGCCCGATCGTCGGCATGGCGGTGGCGACAATAGTCTGGTCCAGCGCGGCCAGGAACATGGCGAGCATGATGCCAATGATGATGGAGCGGATATCCGCTTCCGACAGAGCCGGCTTCTGCTCATCGGTCTCGACACGCTTGTCCATCGATCTGCAACGCCTGCCCTGTGTTTGGGGAATGGCGAACTGTAGGATTCCATTGGTCCATGCGCCAGCGGCGCGCGCGCAAGGCAGGGCTGTGAACCAGGGCGGTCACGGATTTGTGTCGTGCCGATTGCGCATAGAGAATAGGCAATGAGGTGGGCATGACCTGCGGCTGGCCTGGGACGTTGACCGCAACGGCGCTGTTCACACGGTGATGAAGGTCAAGCCGGGAGGCGACGCTGAGCGGTCGCGCAGCAGAAGCGGATTGCCCCTGCCAATCGGCCGCAAGCTCCGGCCGCCTGGCGTGCATGACGGTCATTCCAGCCAGGCCCGGCCGGTGACGGTGACAAGCGCGTGACGCCCGCCTATCGTAATATCCATGCTGCCATAGCGCCAAACATTCCGTCAGGTGGAGCTGGACGAGCCGCTCGCGAGGGCGATGCGCGCTGGCCGGGTTCGCCGCCAATCACGGTCGCCAGCTTCAGGGGCTGCGGCCGCCTCGCTGCCGTTCCCCGGACATCGCCTGTTCAGGGACGAGCATTACTCCCCCCAAAGCCCAGCCGCCGGAGACCGCACCATGTCGCATGCCCTGCAATTCTACATCGATGGCCAATGGGTCCAGCCGATGGGCAACAAGACCCTCGAGGTCATCGACCCCTCGACCGAGGAGGCCTTTGCCACCATCGCGCTCGGCACCGAGGCCGACGTCGACAAGGCGGTCGCTGCTGCACGCGCCGCCTTCCCGGCCTTTGCCGCGACGTCGAAGGCGGAACGCCTCGCCCTGATGCGCCGCCTGCTCGAGGCCTACAAGGCGCGCTATGCCGATATCGCGGACGCGCTGTCGCAGGAGATGGGTGCGCCGAAGGATCTGGCGCATCGTGCACAGGCCGGAATGGGCACCGCGCATCTCGCCAAGATGATCGAGACGCTCGAGAGCTTCGAGTTCGAGGAGCTGCGCGGCACGACGCTGATCGCCAAGGAGCCGATCGGCGTCGTCGGCATGATCACGCCCTGGAACTGGCCGCTGAACCAGATCATGTGCAAGGTCGCGCCGGCTCTCGCGGCGGGCTGCACCATGGTGCTGAAGCCAAGCGAGATCGCCCCGATGAACGCGATCATCTTCGCGGAGGTCATGCACGAGGCGGGCGTGCCGAAGGGCGTGTTCAATCTCGTCAATGGCGATGGCCCGACGGTCGGCGAGGCGATTTCGCGCCATCCGCAGGTCGATATGGTCTCGTTCACCGGCTCGACCCGCGCCGGCATTCTGGTCGCCAAGGCGGCAGCCGACACCGTCAAGCGCGTGCATCAGGAACTCGGCGGCAAGTCGGCGAACATCATCCTCGACGATGCCGATCTGAGCTATGCGGTGAAGCTCGGCGTCGAGAGCGTGATGCGCAACAGCGGCCAGTCTTGCAACGCGCCGACCCGGATGTTCGTGCCGGCGGAGCTGCATGACAAGGCGGTCGCAATCGCCAAGGCAACGGCCGAGCCGCTCAAGGTCGGCGCTGCTTCGGCGGAAGGCACCTGGCTCGGGCCGGTCGTCAGCGAGACGCAGTACAACAAGATCCAGGCACTGATCGAGGCCGGCATCAAGGATGGCGCCGATCTCGTCACCGGCGGTCCGGGTCGCCCCGAGGGGCTCAATCGCGGCTATTTCGTCCGCCCGACCGTGTTCGCCAATGTCACGGACGACATGACGATCGCGCGCGAAGAGATCTTTGGGCCGGTGCTCTCGATTCTGCCCTATCGGACGGAAGAGGAGGTCGTCACCCGCGCCAATGACACGCCTTACGGGCTTGCGTCCTATGTCCAGTCCGGTTCGCTGGAACGTGCCCGCAAGGTCGCGGCGCAGATGCGCAGCGGCAATGTCTACATCAACTACCCGGCCTGGGATGCTGGCGCCCCCTTCGGTGGCTACAAGCAATCGGGCAATGGCCGTGAATATGCCGATTTCGGCCTCGAGGAATTCCTCGAGATCAAGGGCACGGTCGGCTACGCCACGGCCTGATCCGGGCGGCTTGCCGCATCCCTTCCGGTTGAGGGGATGCGGTGAAGCCAAGATGGTGGATGCGGATCGAGATCGTGTCTCGATCCCGGCAGTCGGACGACGCGGGTCTCGGCTTGCATCTGGTCGTACAGGGGCGGCTTCGGCGTCCAAGCCTCTGTGAGAGTTGCCCCGGCGAGCCCCTGTTTGCCAAAAGGGGCGTGTGCATCACTGCGCACGCCCTTTCTCGTCTCTGCGCGGCATGGAAGGCGCATTCCGCTCCCGCTGTTGAGGCCGTGCACCAATGATCCTGAGATGGCGCGCAATCGACGCGCCTCCGCAAGCAGCCGGGCAGTGAAGCGCTCGTTGGCAAATGCTCTGCGGTCTTGACCCAGGGCCAACCAGTCGGGAGCGGCGTGCTGCGCTTTGGGAGAGGTTCTCGAAGATCTGCTTAGGGTGGGCTGGTTAGTAAAGGTGCCGCCGCTGAGCGCTTTCCAGGAAGTCGGTCAGACCCCGCCACTCCCGAGCATGGCGATCATGGCGACGCTTCAGTGGTAAATTTATGCGCCGTATGCAGGTTTATCTACGCTATAAGATCACCGAGAGTGCGAAATAACATCACAATTCGCGGTTGATATATTTTCGTCGGAGAACGTGCCGTAATTGTGCGTGTCGATTATTTATCAGGATTCGAAATATTCCGGGCGCCGGACGCTTTCGACTCGATGCGGCCATGTGATGTGAATGGCTGTTCAAATTCCCGAATGAAATAGGTTACTAATTTCTTGACAATTTTATGAATTCCCTTGCGGAATGCATTTGCTATTGGGCGTTGAAGACCCAGGGGGGCGCATGCGGCCGCTACGAAGTTATCCTCGTGCCATCACGGGGCTGGCGGCCTTGTCGACGGTGAGTTGGTTTGCGCTTGGCGTGACGCCGTCACTGGCTCAAACAGCATGGCAAGGCGCTTCTCCCGACTGGCATACAGCGTCGAACTGGTCGCTGGGGGCCGTTCCAACTGGCGCTACGACAGTGACCATCGGCTCTGGCTCGCTGATTGCGCCGTCCATTACTGCTGCCGGGGCGTCCGCAAACCTGCTGCACATTGGCGCGATCGGCATGACATCATCGCTGACGGTGTCGCCCGGCGGCTCGCTCACCGCGGCCGCAACGACCGTCGCAAACCTCGCCGGAGAGGTGGGATCGGCCAACCTGATCGGCGGGGCCTGGTCCGGCGACTACCTCTATGCCGGCTACAGGGGCCAGGGCAGCTTCGCCGCTTCGGGCGGTGCGGCGGCAAATTTTGCGGCTTTCGTGACGACCGGCTCCTTCGCCGGCTCTGCCGGAACGATCACGCTCTCGGGAGCAGGGACCACCTGGTATAATGGCAACGGCCATATCGTCGGCGAATCCGGGCAAGGCACCTATCAGGTTCTCGCCGGCGCCAAGGCCGATGACCGTGCGATCACCGCCGGCTACAACGCGACGGGTGTGGGCGCGGTCACCGTCAGCGGCGCTACCTGGAATATCCGCGGCACGTTGATGGGTGGCTACGCGGGACGCGGCGATATCGTTATCTCCAATGGCAGTTCGGCTGCGGTAACGGTCAATACGAATTTCGGCGAGTTTGCGTCCGGCCGGGGTTCGCTCACCATCGATGGCGCCGGCACAAAGCTGAAGGTCGGGGGCTATTCGGTCTTTGGCATGAGCGGCCAGGGCAGTGGCCTCGTCTCGAACGGAGCTGTTGTCCAGACGAACCAGGGCATCCTCGCCTGGCAAGCTGGCTCTCGCGGCGATTTGAGAGTGACGGGCGCGAATTCCCAGTGGCTCGGCACCACCTACCTGATGGTCGGGAATCTCGGCGTCGCCGAAGCAACGATCGACAATGGCGGCACCGTGCGTATCGATGACGGCCGCGGCATGCTTGTCATCGCCAACAGTGCCGGCTCGACCGGGACCGTCAATATCGGTGCAGCGGCAGGAGCAGTCGCCCGCGCTCCCGGCTTCATCGAGGTGGCGGAAATCCGCCTCGGACGCGGCTCCGGGCGGCTCGTGTTCAACCATACCGCTTCGAATTATACGGTTGGCGCAACGATTACCGGCACTGGAG
>NZ_JBFTZN010000088.1:0-19847 GCF_056406775.1 Allobosea sp. P1_A7 | reverse complement strand
CTCGTCGTCCATCAGCAGCTGGGCAAAGACCGGCCCCTTGATGAAGCGGAAATGGCGCTTGCCGTCGGCGCTCTCGTCGAGCACCTCGGAGCCGAGAATGTCGGAGGGCATCAGGTCCGGCGTGAATTGCACGCGTCTCGCGCTCAGGCCGAGGACCGTCCCCATCGCCTCGACCAGCTTGGTCTTGGCAAGGCCGGGCACGCCGACGAGCAGACCGTGGCCACCGGCGAGCAAGGTGATCAGCGAAAGGTCGACCACCTCCTGCTGCCCGAAGATGACCTGGCCGATCTCGCGGCGGGCGGCGCCGATGGCGCCGAGCGCAGCTTCGGCCGCTTCGACGATCCCGGTATCGAGATTGACGGGTTGACCGGCCTCGCTCTTGCCATCCGTCGCACGGACTTGCGCCACCATGTCGATCTCCTTCACCCTCGTCGTCGCGCCTTGCGCTGCTTCACGCCCCGCAAGCTTCCCGAACCGATGACTGTGGACGGGCTATCCAACCGGCTCAAGGGGCTACAGGCTCTGGTGCACAGAACTCGGCTTCACGATTATGTAGAGTTCAAGGCGAAACGGGTCATGCAACCAATATGCCGCGGGCGGCGATTTCAGGTAGTTCGATGAACCATTCAACGCAGGCGATGGAACGATTGCTGGTCGCGCTGAAGGACAGTCGCACGCGAGCCTTGCCGCCTGTCGAACGCTGGAATCCACCCTATTGCGGCGATATCGACATGCGGATTGCAGGGGATGGCACGTGGTTTTATCTCGGAACCCCCATCGGCAGGCCGGCGCTGGTCAAGCTCTTCTCCTCCGTCCTGCGTCGCGACGGTAGCGATTATTTCCTGGTGACACCGGTCGAAAAGGTCGGGATCAAGGTCGACGACGCGCCGTTCCAGGCGGTCGAGATGACAGTCGAGGGGACAGGCGACGAGCGCGCCATCGCGTTCCGGACACTGGTTGACGATATCGTGAGCGTAGGCCCGGAGCATGCGATCCGCTTCGTCCGGGACACGAATGACGGGCTCAAGCCCTATGTCCATATTCGCCGGGATCTCTGGGCAAGGGTTACGCGGGCCTTGACCTATGACCTTCTGGCCCTTGGCGAGATCAGGCCGGTCGATGGCGTCGGCATGTTCGGGCTGGCCGTCGCCGGTGCATTCTATCCGGCCGTGCCGGCCAGCGAGATCGAAGGACTCTGATGCAGGCTCTGAAGCTGACGGCAGCAGAGATCGTCGCCCTTGCCGGGGCGCGGCTGCGCCACGAACCGCCGGACCTCGGCGACCTGATCAGCAGGCCGCGCGGCGACCATGATCTCCAGCCGGAAGCGATCGAGCCGCCGGACGAGGCCGCCGCGATCCAGGCCGCGGTCCTGATCCCGATCGTGCTGCGCGAGGACGGGCCGACCGTATTGCTGACACAGCGCGCAGCGGCGTTGCGCAGCCATTCCGCCCAGGTCGCCTTTCCCGGTGGACGCGTCGATGCCGTCGACGGCTCGCCGGTGGTCACGGCGCTGCGCGAGACGGAGGAGGAGATCGGTCTCGCCCGCGAACATGTGCGCGTCGTCGGCTTTCTCGACGCCTATCTCACCGGCACCGGCTACAGGGTCGTGCCTGTCGTGGGGCTGGTCGAGCCGCCATTCGCGCTGACGATCAATCCGCACGAGGTCGACGAGGCCTTTGAGACGCCGCTCGCCTTCCTGATGGATCCCGCCAATCATCGCCGCGAAGGCCGGGAATGGAAGGGACGCTATCGTACCTACTATGCGATGCCCTTCGGAGATCACTATATCTGGGGTGCAACCGCCGGCATGATCCGTAACCTTTACGAGCGACTCTCCGGCTAGTCTGATTGGATGGCGCGCCCATGCTGCGTTCGGTGACCGAAGAGATTCTGCTCTTCGTCCTGCCCTTTTGTATCTTCGCAAGCTATCTGATCGTCAGGCGGCGCAACCCCTTCGACGTCGAGCACTGGGACGGGCACGTGTTCTGGCTTTCGGTCGTGGGGCTCGTGATCTCGATCGGCTTCGTCGCCTATACCGGTTGGATCGCTCCGCGCAGTCAGGGCGCTTACGTACCGCCTCATATGGAGAACGGGCAGCTCGTCCCTGGCCAGTTCAGATGAGCGAAGCGCAGCGGGCTCGGGTCGAGCGCTTTCTTCAGCGGCCGGGGGTGACGGAGGTGCTGGCTGCGTTCAATGGCGGCGGCGAGGAAACGCGCGTCATTGGCGGGGCCGTCCGCGACCTGCTGCTCGGAGAGCCGGTCGGCGATGTCGATCTGGCGACGACGGCATTGCCGGAGGAGACGATCCGGCGCGCAGCGGCGGCGGGCTTCAAATCGGTTCCCACGGGAATCGAGCATGGCACGGTGACCATCGTCGCCCATGGCATTCCCTTCGAGACCACGACGCTGCGCCGCGATGTCGAGACCGATGGTCGCCGCGCGAAGGTGGTCTTTGGGCGTGATTTCGCAGAGGACGCGATCAGGCGAGATTTCACGGTCAACGCGCTTGGGCTCGGGCGCGACGGCGCCGTTCACGACTATTGCGACGGACTTGTCGACCTCGCGGCGCGTCGCATCCGCTTCATCGGCGATGCGAACCTGCGCATCCGCGAGGACTATCTGCGCATCCTGCGCTTCTTCCGGTTTCACGCKCGCTACGGCGAAGGCGCACTGGACGCGACGGGACTGGCGGCCTGCACCGCCGGCCGGGCCGGACTCGACGGGCTTTCGCGTGAGCGGGTGCGCGCCGAGTTGCTGAAGCTGCTCGTTGCGCCGCGCGCGGCCGACGCATTGTCGGCGATGATGGGAGCGGGGCTTCTTGTGCCGGTGATCGGCGGGGTGCCCCGGCTTTCGCGCTTCGCGGCAGTCGCGGCGGGCGAGCCCGGGGGAACAGTCTATCCGGCTTTCCGGCTCGCGGCGCTGGCGGTTGGCGCGCGCGAGGATGCGCTGCGCCTGCGGGACGGGTTGCGGCTATCGAACGAACAATTCGACAGGATCGAGCGTATCGCGCTGGCCCTAGAGGGGCTCTCGGGGCGCGCGACGGATTGTTCGATCGCCATGCTGCGGCACCTGGCGCATCGCGTCGGCGCGGATGCGGTCGCCGGCGGCCTCGTTCTGCTCACGGCCAACGAGAGTTCTCCGGGGCGCTCCAAGGTGCAGGCTGCAATTGCCGAACTCGGGCGAACGCCGCCCTTCCTCCTCAGTGGTCGCGATGTGCTCAAGCGCGGTGTCGCCGCCGGTCCGGATGTGGGGCGCGTGCTCGATCAGGCTAGGCGCGACTGGATCGAAGCGGGATGTCCCGACGAGCGGACCCAGCAGCTTGCCTTTGTCGAAAGCACAATCGCGCAACGCGAGCGCTGAGAGCGCTCAGGGCCAGCGTACGGTTGGCGGCAGCGAGGAGAGGATCGAGGCGACATTGYCGCCGGTCTTGAGGCCGAAGATCGTGCCCCGGTCATGGAGCAGGTTGAACTCGACATAGCGACCGCGCCGGACCTGCTGTTCGTAACGCTCGGCCTCGGTCCAGGGCTTGCCGATATTGGCGCGCATGATCCGCGGATAGATGTCGAGGAAGGCCTTGCCGACCGCCTGGGTGAAGGCGAGATCGGCCTCAGGCTCGCCGGACCAGACATAGTCGTAGAAGATGCCGCCGATGCCGCGTGGCTCACCGCGGTGCTTCAGGAAGAAATACTCGTCGCACCATTGCTTGAAGCGGGGATAGTCGGCGACTGGGGCGAAGCTTTCGCAGGGCGCGCGCATCGCGGCGTGGAAGGCGATGGCGTCGGCGTCCTCCTGCGTGCGCCGATTATCCAGCAGGGGGGTCAGATCGGCTCCGCCACCGAACCACGGCTTCGTCGTCACCACGAAGCGGGTGTTCATATGCACCGTCGGTGCGTGCGGATTCCAGGGATGGGCGATCAGCGAGATGCCCGTGGCATGGAAGCGCGGATCCTCGGCCGCGCCCGGAATCTGCCCCGCGAATTCGGGCTGAAAGGTGCCGTAAACGGTCGAGACATGGACGCCGACCTTCTCGAAGACGCGGCCCTGCATCATCGACATGACGCCGCCACCGCCTTCGGCGCCGTCGTGGTTGCGACGCTGCCAGGGCGTCCGCTCGAAGCGGCCTGGAGTGCTTGCCTCGGCTGGGAAGGGGCCGGTGGCTTCATCCTCCAGCGCCTCGAAGGCCGAGCAAATCTGGTCGCGCAGGGCCTCGAACCAGGCTGTCGCGCGCGGCTTCATGGCCTCCGCGAGTGCGAGGGGAGAGGTCGTGGAGGCGGGGTCAGTCGCTCGGGTGGTCATCGATCCGTTTCCGTTCCGCTCGCCGCGAGGGTCTCCATCCGCGGTGACGAGGGATTTCGCGCCTATCTCGGATAAGCGTCCAGCTGCCGCAAGGCCTCTCCCATAACCACGGCTGCGGCAATTGCGACATTGAGCGAACGCAAACCCGGGTGCATCGGCACATGGACGCTGCCGTCGACGGTTGAGTAGAGTTCGGCGGGGACGCCCGCCGATTCGCGTCCGACGAGCACGATGTCGCCGGGAGCGAAGGCAAAATCGGTATGGGCGGTGGCCCCATCCGTCTCCGCCAGGATCAGCCGGTGGCCGCCCGCAAGCCGCCATGTATCGAACGCCTTGAACGAATCATGCCGGGTGATCGCGGCGCGCTCGAGATAGTCCATGCCGGAACGCCGGAAATGGCGGTCCGAGACGTCGAAGGCCGCGGGTTCGATGATGTCGACCGCGATGCCGAGGCAGACGGCCATGCGAATCATCGTGCCCGAATTCTGCGGGATATCCGGCTGGTAGAGGGCGAGGCGCAACATGCGCTGCTGTCATGCGGTGACGGCATGACATGCGTCAAGCCTCTGGCCGCGACCTGACTGCTGCCCCATATGTCGCCAAGATTTCGTCGTCATGCCGGTCCATGGAGGGCGGTACGCCATGTTCGCCTCCCTGTTCCGTTTTCTCGAAAGCCGCATCGACGTCTTCGCGCCCTTTGACGAGGGCCAGACGCCGCCCAAGGGCGTGTGGCCATTCATGTGGCACCACATCAAGGGCGTGAAGGGCTGGATGGCCCTGATCATGCTCACCGGCCTCGGCTTCAGCGGCATCGAAGCGGCGATGTATCTGATGGTCGGCTGGTTCGTGGATCTGTTGGCGACCCAGTCGCCCGAGACGATCTGGCGCGATCACGGCACGGTGCTGCTCGGCGCGGCCTTCCTACTCGTCGTGGTCCGCCCGCTGATCTATTTCGCCAATCATGCGATCGTGGACCAGGTCGTGGTGCCGCAGATCACCAATCAGATCCGCTGGCGCAACCACGTCTACACGCTTGGCCATGCGCTCTCCTATTTCCAGAATGATTTCGCGGGACGGCTTTCGGCGCGCGTGATCCAGGCAGGGCAATCGATCCGCGGCGCGACGATCGAGGTCATCGACGATCTCTGGTACGCGCTGATCTTCGCCTCGGTGGCGATCGGCTTCTTCGGCTCGACCAGCCTCTGGCTGGCACTGCCGGTCATCGTCTGGTTTGCGGCCTATGTCGTGCTGCTGATCTATTTCGTGCCGCGCGCGAAGAAGCGCTCCGAGGCGAACTCGCTGGGGCGTTCCTCGACGACCGGGCGCATCGTCGATTCCTATACCAATATCCTGACGGTCAAGCTCTTCGCCCGCGCCGATGCGGAGCGCTCGTCGGTCCGCGACTCGCTGTCGCGCTGGAACGCATCCTTCCTGCATTTGTCGCGGCTGATCACCGGTGTCAGCGTCATCCTGCAGACCATGAACAGCCTGCTGGTCGTGACGACGGCGTGGATTTCGCTGCATCTCTGGAGCCAGGGCATCATGTCGCCCGGAGCGGTCGCGGCCGCGATCGGCCTCGTGCTGAGGCTGGTGCAGATGTCGAGCTGGCTGATCCATCTGGTGCGCGGCGTGTTCGAGAATATCGGCTCCGTGCAGGAGAGCATGGAGACGATCGCCAAGCCGCATGACCTGACCGACGTGCCGGATGCCAGGCCCTTGTCGGTCGGCGAGGGGGCGATCCGCTTCGAGCAGGTCCGCTTCAATTATGGCCGCACCGGCGGTCTGTTCGAGGGGCTCAACCTCGATATCCGACCGGGCGAGAAGATCGGCCTCGTCGGCCCGTCGGGCGCCGGGAAGTCGACGCTCGTCAACCTGCTTTTGCGACTCTACCCGCTGGAAGCCGGTCGCATCCTGATCGATGGGCAGGATATCGCCCGCGTGACGCAGGACTCGCTGCGCGCGCAGATCGGCATGGTGACGCAGGATAACTCGCTGCTGCACCGCTCGATCGGCGATAATATCGGATATGGCCGGATCGATGCGACCGAGGACGAGATCATCGAGGCGGCCAGGCGGGCATCGGCGCATGAGTTCGTCGCGACCCTCAGCGACCAGGATGGGCGCAAGGGGTTCGAATCGCGTGTCGGCGAGCGCGGCGTCAAGCTTTCGGGCGGGCAGCGCCAGCGCATCGCCATCGCCCGCGTGTTGCTCAAGGATGCGCCGATTCTGATCCTGGACGAGGCCACCTCGGCACTAGATTCAGAGGTCGAGGCGACGATCCAGGAGCAGCTCACGGCGCTCATGCAGGGCAAGACCGTGATCGCGATCGCACACCGACTCTCGACCATTGCGGCACTCGATCGGCTGATCGTGCTCGACAAGGGGCGCATCGTCGATCAGGGCAGCCATGCCGAACTCGTCGCGCGTGGTGGCCTCTATGCCCGGCTCTGGGCGCGCCAGTCGGGTGGTTTCCTGGCCGTTGCCGACCCGGAGACAGTCTCGGCCTGAGTCCCGCTGAGGGCAGGCCGCGATGCACATTGCCGCCGCCCGGAACAGTAGACTTCGTCCAAAGTGCATGCCAAAGAGCGCGGCGGCGACGCGCCGCCGCATTGCGGCTGCGAAGGGGCGCACCTATGAGGGGCGTCAGACGATAATTTACAGCCGTTCCAGGCTGGGCGAAGAGCAGAGGAATCGATCGTGGCTCACGCGACCGAGACGACCCAAACCACCCGCCGCGACTTTCTGATGCTGGCGACCGGCGCTGCCGGTGCCGTCGGTCTCGGTGCTGTTGTTGTTCCGCTCGTGAGCCAGTTGGCTCCAGACGCGCAGACCATTGCTGCTGGTGCGCCGATGGATGTCGATCTTGGCCCGATCGCGGAAGGCCAGGCGATCAAGCTGTTCTGGCGCGGCAAGCTGATCTTCGTGCGTCACCGCACCAAGAAGGAGATCGACGAGGCGCGTGCGGTCAATGTCGCGACGCTGCCCGATCCTCAGACCGACCAGGCCCGCGTCAAGGATGGCCACGAGCAGTTCCTCATCGTTTACGGCAATTGCACCCATCTTGGCTGCGTGCCGCTCGGCAATTCCCCCGGCGATCCGAAGGGCGACTACGACGGCTGGTTCTGCCCATGCCACGGTTCGCACTACGATTCGTCGGGCCGCATCCGCAAGGGGCCTGCGCCGCTCAACCTGCCGATCCCGCCCTATGCGTTCAACGCAGATACGAAGATCCGAATCGGCTGAGCTATGCGCTTCTCCATGATTTCCAATGATACCGAGAAAGCCTTGAGGCATTCGTCATGAGTGGTCATAGCACCTACGTTCCGAAGACCGGCTTTGAACGCTGGCTCGATGCCCGTCTGCCGATCGTTCGTCTCATGCACGATTCGGCGGTGTCCTACCCGGTTCCGCGCAACCTGAACTACCTTTGGACCTTCGGCGGCATCCTGGTGTTCATGCTCGTCGCGCAGATCGTGACAGGCGTCATCCTGGCGATGCACTACACGCCGCATGCGACCATGGCCTTCAACTCCGTCGAGCACATCATGCGCGACGTGAATTTCGGCTGGCTGCTGCGTTACCTGCACTCCAACGGCGCCTCGATGTTCTTCGTCGCCGTCTATGTCCACATCTTCCGCGGCCTCTACTACGGTTCGTACAAGGCTCCGCGCGAGGTGCTCTGGATCCTCGGCGTCGTCATCTTCCTGCTGATGATGGCCACCGCCTTCATGGGCTACGTGCTGCCCTGGGGGCAGATGTCCTTCTGGGGCGCCACCGTCATCACCAATCTGTTCTCGGCGCTGCCGGTGGTTGGCGAGACGATCGTGACCTTCCTGTGGGGCGGCTATTCCGTCGACAACCCGACGCTGAACCGCTTCTTCTCGCTGCACTATCTGCTGCCGTTCATGATCTTCGGCGTCGTGATCCTGCACATCTGGGCGCTGCACGTCGTCGGACAGAACAACCCGACCGGCGTCGAGGTGAAGAACGTCCAGAAGGACACCGTGCCGTTCACGCCCTATGCGACCATCAAAGACATCTTCGGGATGGTCTGCTTCATCTTCGTGCTCGCCTATTTCGTGTTCTATCAGCCGAACTTCATGGGCCATGCCGACAACTACATTCCGGCCAACCCGGCGGTGACGCCGACACATATCGTGCCTGAGTGGTACTTCCTGCCGTTCTACGCGATCCTGCGCGCCATTCCCGACAAGCTCGGCGGCGTTCTGGCGATGTTCGCGGCAATCGCGGTGCTGGCCTTCCTGCCCTGGCTCGACACCTCCAAGGTGAAGTCGATGAGCTACCGGCCGGTCGCCCGGGTCCTGTTCTGGGCGTTCCTCGTGGTCTGCATCGTGCTCGGCTATCTCGGCGCCATGCCTGCCGAGGAGCCCTACGTGACCTACTCGCGGATCTTCACCGCGCTGTATTTCGGCTACTTCATCTCGCTTGTGCTGGTCGGCATCTTCGAGAAGCCGGCGAAGCTGCCGAACTCGATCGCGGACTCCGTGCTGGCCAATATCAAGGGTGGCTCGGGCGCGAGCCTTGCGGCTGCCACCGCCTCCGAACCGAACGCCAAGGGCTGACGAAAGATGAGCACCACCCCGTTTCGCCTTGCCCTGGCGGGGCTCAGCTTCGGCCTTGCCCTCACTGCCAACGCGCTGACGGCTCAGGCCGCCGGCGACCGTGTGATCCCGCCGCAGCAGAAGTGGTCATTCTCTGGTCCGGTCGGCAAGTTCGACCGTGCCCAGCTCCAGCGCGGCTTCAAGGTCGTCAAGGAGGTCTGCGCCAGCTGCCACGCGATGAGCCTGATCCCGATGCGGACGCTGTCGCAACCTGGTGGCCCGGAATTCACGCCCGGGCAGGTCACCGCGCTGGCGGCGACCTATCAGATCAAGGACGGCCCTAACGACCAGGGCGAGATGTTCGATCGTCCCGGCCGTCCGGCGGACCGTTTCCCGTCGCCGTTCCCGAACGAGCAGGCGGCGCGGGCCGCCAATGGCGGAGCCTACCCGCCGGATCTGTCGGTCCTGGCCAAGGCCCGCACCTATGAGCGCGGTTTCCCGCAGTTCATCATCGACATCTTCTCCCAGTATCAGGAGCAGGGGCCGGACTACATCGCGGCGCTGCTGGCCGGGTACAAGGAACCGCCGCAGGGCTTCCCGCCGCTGCTGCCGGGCCAGAACTACAACACCTATATGCCGGGCCACCTCATCGCGATGCCGCAGCCGCTCCAGGACGGGCAGGTCGAGTATCCGAAGGGGCCGGACGGCAAGTCGCCGGTTCCGGAGACCGTGGCGCAGTATGGCAAGGACGTCGCGGCCTTCATGGTCTGGATGGCTGAGCCACATCTCGAGGCGCGCAAGCGCATCGGCATGCAGGTCATGCTGTTCCTCATCTTCTTCGGCGGTCTGCTCTATTACACCAAGAAGAAGGTCTGGTCGCGCATGCCGGATGGCTCCACCGCGCACTGACCACCACTGAGAATGGGAAAAGGCCCCGGAAACGGGGCCTTTTTCGTTTGGCCTTGCGCGGCTGCGGCTGTGCAGCGCCTTTGTACGGCCGTCACAGAAGCCTGCTCCTGTCCGGCCAAACTGAAAGGAAGCGATCATGAGCGAAGCTGTGCTCGGAATCATCGGTGGGTCGGGCATCTACGACCTGCCGGGCCTGACCGATCTGCGCGAAGAGCGTGTCACGAGCCCCTGGGGCGAACCCTCGGATATCCTGCGCATCGGCCGGATCGGCCAAACCAAGATCGTCTTCCTGCCGCGCCATGGTCGTGGTCACGTCCTGCCGCCCTCCGAGATCAATTACCGCGCCAATATCGACGTGATGAAGCGCGCGGGCGTCACCGATCTCGTCTCGCTCTCGGCCTGCGGGTCCTACAAATCCGAGCTCTATCCCGGTCTGTTCGTGCTGGTCGACCAGTTCATCGACCGCACCGTGCGTCGCGCCAGCTCCTTCTTCGGCAAGGGCTGCGTCGCTCATGTCCCGATGGCGCGCCCGGTCGGTCCGCTGCTGCAGGCACGGCTCGGCGATGCCGCTACGGCCGAGGAGCTGCCCTTCGTCCGCGGCGGTACCCTGGTCACCATGGAAGGCCCGCAATTCTCGACCTATGCGGAGTCGCTGACCTATAAGGCGCTAGGCTACGACCTGATCGGCATGACCGCGATGCCCGAGGCCAAGCTCGCGCGCGAGGCCGAGATCACCTATGCGACCGTCGCGATGGTGACGGATTTCGACTGCTGGCACCCTGAGCAGTCCTCGGTGGATGTCGCTTCCGTCGTCGCCGTGCTGAGTGACAACGCTGAGAAAGCGCGCCGGTTGGTTGCACGCCTCGCCGCGGATTTCCCTGCCGAGCGCGAGCCATGTCCGGCAGGTTCCCATAACGCGCTGGACAGCGCCATCATCACGGCGCGCGAATTCCGCGACCCGAGCCTGGTGGCAAAGCTCGACGCGGTTGCGGGCAGGGTTCTCTGACTGCTGCCTGACATTGGAGGGGGCGCCGGCCTGGGGCTGGCGGTTCCCTTCGCGAGGCCACGGCGCTAAGAGAGCGCGTCGCCACAGCGAGCTGTTTCCGCATGGACCGTGATACCCTCCTCGACCTGAAGAACGCGATCCGCTCGATTCCGGATCACCCCAAGCCGGGCATCATCTTCCGGGACATCACCACCCTGCTCGGCGATGCCCGGGCGTTCCGACGTGCGGTCGACGAGCTCGTCCAGCCTTTCGCCGGGCTGAAGATCGCCAAGATTGCCGGCATCGAGGCGCGTGGCTTCATCCTCGGCGGGGCGGTGGCCCATCAGCTCTCCGCCGGCTTCATCCCGGTGCGCAAGAAGGGCAAGCTGCCGCACGAGACGGTCAGCATCAGCTATTCCCTGGAATACGGCACGGACGAGATCGAGGTCCACAAGGACGCGGTCTCGCGGGGCGAGCGCGTCCTGCTGGTCGACGATCTGATCGCGACCGGCGGCACTGCGGAGGGGGCGGTCAACCTGCTGTCCTCGCTTGGCGCGKAGGTCGTGGCGGCCTGCTTCATCGTCGATCTGCCGGATCTCGGGGGGGCGGATCGGGTCCGCCGCCTCGGCGTTCCC
Organism: Allobosea sp. P1_A7; assembly: GCF_056406775.1. NCBI lineage: Bacteria > Pseudomonadati > Pseudomonadota > Alphaproteobacteria > Hyphomicrobiales > Alloboseaceae > Allobosea > Allobosea sp. P1_A7. The sequence goes on along the minus strand of NZ_JBFTZN010000088.1, from coordinate 8,461 downwards.
GTGCGCACGCTCGTCTCCTTCAGCGGACACTGAGCCCATGAAGATCGGCGGCAAGGCCTACCGGACGATCTGGCTCGCGCAGGACGGCTGGCGCGTCAGCGTGATCGACCAGACCAAGCTGCCCTTCCGTTTCGAGACCGTTGCGCTTGGGAGTGCCGAGCAGGCCGCCGAGGCGATCCGCAGCATGGTGGTGCGCGGAGCACCGCTGATCGGCGCGACGGCCGCCTATGGCGTCGCCCTGGCCATGCGCGCGGACCCGTCCGACCAGGCGCTGGAGGCGGCTGTCGCGCTGCTTGGTGCGACCCGCCCGACGGCGGTGAACTTGCACTGGGCACTAGAGCGGGTGAGCGCCAGGCTGGCAGGCTTGGATCCAGCTTCGCGCATGGCTGCGGCCTATGACGAGGCTGCTGCGATCTGCGATGAGGATGTCGCGCTCTGTCGCGCGATCGGCGAGCACGGACTTGGCGTGATCCGCGGCCTTGCGGCGGGCAAGACTCCGGGCGAGCGCCTCAATATCCTGACCCATTGCAATGCCGGCTGGCTTGCCACGGTTGACTGGGGCACGGCGCTGGCGCCGATCTATCTGGCGCATGATGCCGGCCTGCCCATCCATGTCTGGGTCGACGAGACGCGGCCGCGCAATCAGGGCGCGGCGCTGACGGCCTATGAGCTTGGCGCCCATGGCGTGCCGCATACCGTGGTCAGCGACAATGCCGGCGGGCATCTGATGCAGCGCGGGCAGGTCGACATGGTCATCGTCGGAACCGACCGGACGACCGCGACCGGAGATGTCGCCAACAAGATCGGCACTTATCTCAAGGCGCTGGCAGCGCGTGACAACGGCGTTCCTTTCTATGTCGCCTTGCCGTCCCCGACGATCGACTGGCGGCTGTCGGACGGGCTCGGCGAGATCCCGATCGAGGAACGTTCGGCACGCGAGGTCACCCATCTCGCAGGCCTGGGCGAGGATGGCGAGGTCGGCCAGTTCCGAGTGGTGGCGCCTGGCAGCCCCGCCGCCAATCCCGCCTTCGACGTCACCCCGGCGCGCCTTGTCACCGGCCTCATCACCGAACGTGGTGTGGCCCCTGCGAGCTCCGAGGGGCTTGCTGGTCTCTTTCCTGATCTGGCGCGCGGAGCTGCGACATGAGTGAAATGGCGCTTCGCGCAGAGATCGTCGCGGTCGCCCAGGCGATCGACAAGGCCGGGTTCTGCCCATCGAAATCCGGCAATGTCTCGGCCCGCTTCGAAGGCGGATTGCTGATCACCCCGTCCGGCCTGCCCTATGCGCAGACAAGGCCGGAGGATCTGATCCATCTCTCGCAGGACGGCACCATCCTGAATGGCGCACGCAAGCCTTCCTCCGAATGGCCGTTCCATGTCGAGATCTACAAGGCGCGCCCGGACGCCCAGGCGATCGTGCACACGCATTCGCCGCGCGCCACCGCACTGTCGTCGGCAAGGCGCGGCATTCCGGCCTTCCATTACATGATTGCGCTGTGCGGTGGGGCCGATGTGCGTTGCGCTGAATACGCGACCTTCGGCACACCCGAGCTTGCCGAGAACGCCGTGAAGGCGCTTGAGGGGCGCAAGGCGGTGCTGCTTGCCAATCACGGTGTCATTGCGCTGGGACAGACTCTCGCGGGCGCACACACGATCGTCGCCGAGGTCGAGAATCTCGCGGGGCAATATCTCGACCTGCTCGCCTCCGGCTTGGAGCCGGTCATTCTTGACGAGGCCGAGATGTCGCGCGTTTCCGCGAAGTTCGCCGGCTACGGCAAGGTCGGCTGAGGACCGGAGGCGTTTTGGGGCGCAGCCCGGCGTGGTCGGGCTTGGCCCCGGCCATATCGCGTGGGACGCTTCAGGTCGCGCTCCAGATCAGCCCCGTCTGCGCTCGATGAAGACGCAGCCCTCGAAGCTGAAGACCTCCTCTCCATGCTGGTTCACACCGGCATTGCGATGGAAGAACAGGCCCCATTGCGGGCGGCTGGCGCTGGCGCGGGTTTGGATGACCGTCGAGCTATAGGTGATCCTGTCGCCGACAAAGACCGGTCTGGACCAGCGCAGATTCTTGAAGCCGGGGGAGGGGCCGAGGCGTGGCGCCTGTCCGGGCGTGGCCGCGAGCTGGCGTTTGCGGTGAGCGACCATCGTCGCCATCCAGACCGAGGCCGTATGCCAGCCCGAGGCGGCGAGACGCCCGAAGGAACTGCTGCGCGCCGCAACATCGTCCATGTGGAAGGGCTGCGGATCGAAGGCACGGGCGAAGGCGACGATTTCCTCAGGTGTGAAGACGAAGCTGCCGAGCTCATGGCTCTCGCCGATCTCGATCTCCTCGAAAAAGCGCGCCGGCTGCGCCTCGCCAGCGGGATTCTCGAGGGGGCTCAGCGCTGCCGGCTGCGCATAGCGGGGCGGGTGGGCCAGCCAGTCGCCCTTGGGCAGGGCGAAGCCGGAGCCCTTGCGACCGAACATGATCCAGTTGGTCTGCTCGAGTACCGGCTCGTCGCGCTGGTTCAGGAGCTCGAACCGGAACTTCACCAGGCCCATCTCGGGGCGTGAGCGCGATTCCTTGGTTTCAATCACGCTGCGCCGTGCGCTGAGGACATCCCCCGGCAGCACGGGCCGGAGCCATTTGACCTCTTCGATGCCGGGGGCCCCCATCGAGGCGGCCTCCAGGACGAAGTCCTCGGCGAGCAGCCGCATCAGTAGCGAGCAGCTATGCCAGCCGGACGCGATGAGCTGGCCGACGAAGCTCTGCCTCGCGGCCGCCGGATCGGTGTGGAAATCCTGCGCATCGTAGCGCGAGGCATAGGCGATGATGTCGTCCTGCGAAACGGCGACCCGGCCGCTCTGCTTCACCTCTCCGACGACGAAGTCCTCGAAATAGCGCATAGGTCGCTCGCGGTCCGGCTCAGTTGGCGAAGCGGAAATGCAGCACGTCGCCATCGGCGACGACATATTCCTTGCCTTCGAGCCGGAACTTGCCGGCTTCGCGCGCACCGCTCTCGCCCTTGTGGGCGATGTAGTCGTCATAGGCGATGGTTTCGGCCCGGATATAGCCCTTCTCGAAATCGGTATGGATCACGCCGGCGGCGGCGGGGCCCTTGGTGCCGTTCTCGATCGTCCAGGCGCGGGCTTCCTTCGGGCCGACGGTGAAATAGGTGACGAGGTTCAGGAGCGCATAGCCGGCGCGGATGACGCGGTTGAGACCCGGCTCGGCGAGGCCGACCGCGTCGAGATAGTCCTTCTGCTCTTCGGCCGGCAGGACGGCGATCTCGCTCTCGATCTTGGCCGAGACGACGACGGCGACAGCGCCTTCCTCGGCAGCGCGGGCCTTCACTTTCTCGGAGAAGCCATTGCCCTTGTCGGCGCTGGCTTCCTCGACATTGCAGACATAGAGCACCGGCTTGGACGAAAGCAGGCCGAGCATCTCGAAGGCCTTGCGTTCCTCGGCTGCGACCTGGACGAGGCGTGCCGGCTTGCCGTCGCGAAGCAGGACGAGGCAGCGGTTCATCAGGTCGGCCAGTTCCTTGGCCTCCTTGTCGCCCGACTTCGCCTTCTTCTCCAGCGGCTGCACGCGCTTCTCGAGGCTCTCGAGATCGGCGAGCATCAACTCGGTCTCGATGGTCTCGATATCGTCGATCGGCGAGATCTTGCCCTCGACATGGGTGATGTCACCATCCTCGAAGCAGCGCACGACATGGGCGATTGCGTCGCATTCGCGGATATTGGCGAGGAACTGGTTGCCGAGGCCTTCGCCCTTGGAGGCACCGCGCACGAGCCCGGCGATATCGACGAAGGTCAGGCGCGTCGGAATGACCTCCTTCGAACCGGCAATGGCGGCCAGCTTCTCCAGCCGGTCATCGGGTACCGCGACGTCGCCGACATTCGGCTCGATCGTGCAGAAGGGATAGTTCGCCGCCTGTGCCGCAGCCGTCTGCGTCAGAGCGTTGAACAGGGTCGACTTGCCGACATTCGGCAGGCCGACGATACCGCATTTGAAACCCATGATGGCTGGTCCGTTGCGTCGCCGCCGCAAGGGGGCGGTCGCGAGATGATGATTGGAATGTCCAGGGCCTTATTGGGGTCCGGGCGGCAAAAGACAAGATGGCAGGGGCCAGGGACGGCTCACGCGAACGTGCATGGCGAGGCGCTGCGCAGGAGCGCAGGACTTCGCGAGACGGCGACCTGTCTGCGCCGGTCCATTCGACGGAGCTCTTCCATGCGCGCGCTCTCTGCCAGTCTCTTCGCCGCAGCTCTCGTCCTGACCAGCAGTATCGTACAGGCTCAGGCGCCGGCGACACGGGTGCGTGGCACGGTCGAGAAGCTCGAAGGCTCGGCGCTGACAGTGAAGACGCCGAGCGGCGAGGACGTCGCGGTCGCCCTGGCCCCCGGCTACTCGGTTGGCGGGGTGGTCAAAGCCAGCCCAAACGACATCAAGAAGGGCAGCTTCGTCGGCGTCGGTGCGCGGCCGCAGGCTGACGGCACGCTTCTCGCCGTCCAGGTCCTGATCTTTCCCGACGCGATGCGCGGGACGGGCGAAGGGCACAGGGCCTGGGGAGTCTTGCCAGACAGCACCATGACCAATGCGACCGTGGCCGAGACGGTTTCGCGCGTCGATGGCGCCAATCTCGTCCTGACCTATCCCGGTGGGGAGCAAAAGGTAACGATCACGCCCGAGGCCAATATCATCATGGCCGCACCCGCCGAAGCGTCCGAGCTGTCGCCGGGGGCACAGGTCGCGTTCACGGCGACGCGCCAGCCCGGCGGCGGTCTTCTTGCCAGCCGAGTCACGATCGCGAAACAGGGCGCCCAGTTGCCGCTCTGATCCATCGCCCGAAAAGTGGATTGCGGTTTTCGAGAAAGCCGATGCAAACACGGAAGGGCTCGCTCATCGGACCCGATACGAGATCCGGTCCGATGAGCGAGCCTTTTAGTCCTCGGCCTTCTCGCCGAGGCGCTTCACCGCGGCATGGCCGCGCGCGTCCATGAAGAGATGCACCTTGTTCTGGAAGCCAGCATCATCGCCCGCGGCGAGCAGAGTGGCGTAATCGGCACAGGCCGTGCAGAGATCCTCGACCCAGGGCTGCTCAGCCTTGCCGAAATCGTTCAGCACATAGGCATGGACGAGGGCCTTGTCGCCGGGATGGCCGATGCCCATGCGGACGCGGCGGTAGTCGTTGCCGATCGCGGCCGTCATCGAGCGCAGCCCGTTATGGCCGGCATTGCCGCCTCCGAGCTTCACGCGCAGCTTGGCCGGAGCGAGATCGAGTTCGTCATGGAAAGCGATCACGTCGGCGGGGGCGATCTTGARGAAGCGAGCCGCTTCGCCGACCGCGCGGCCGGATTCGTTCATATAGGTCTGCGGCTTGAGCAGGATGACCTTCTCGTTACCGATCGTCGCCTCGCAAGCCTCGCCCTGGAAGCGTGAGCGCCAGGGGGAGGCCCGGTATGTGCGGGCAATCGTCTCGACCGCCATGAAGCCGATATTGTGCCGGTTGCGGGCATAGCGCGCGCCGGGATTGCCGAGACCGGCAAAGATCAGCATGGCAGGTCACTCCGGCAGTCGGGAGGGGCTGGCGGTCCTGCGCCTCCCTCTAAAGCAAGACGGCCGGGAAACCCGGCCGTCCAAGTGGTCTCGMGAAGGCAGCGCCGAAGCGCGGCATCCTCAGGCCTTGGCGGCCTCGGTGCCTTCGGCTGCGCCCTCGGCAGCAGCATCCTCGATCACCGACGGCGCCACGATCGTGACCAGCGTCAGGTTCTCGCGGGTGGTCAGGCTGACGCCTGCCGGCAGCTTGATGTCGTTGACATGGATGGACGTGCCAACGCCCAGGCCAGCGACGGAGACGTCGAGGGACTCGGGGATGTTCTCAGGCGCGACGTCGATTTCGACGTTGTGCTCGACGATCTGCAGGGTGCCGCCGGACTTCAGGCCCGGGCAGGCCTCCTGATCGACGACGTGAACCGGAACCATGACCTTGATGGTCTGGCCGGCTGCGACGCGCAGGAAGTCGACGTGAATCGGGAAGTCCTTGACCGGGTCGAGCTGGTAGTCGCGCGGAATGACGCGCGTCTTCTTGCCGCCGACATTGATCTCGAAGATCGTGGTCAGGAAGTGGCCGCCATAGATCATCAGGCGGGTCTGGTTGGCGTTGAGCGCGATCGCCTGCGGGGCTTCGCCCGCACCATAGATCACGGCAGGAGTCTGGCCTTGACGACGAACTGCCCGGGCGGCCCCCTTGCCGACCTGGGTGCGCGCCGAAGCCTCGATTTGCTTCACGGCGGTCATGATGATGGTCCTCGTTTTCTTGATAAAGACACGGCCGCCCGATGGCGGCCGTCTTGGTCTCGCGCCCGTGCCTCCAAGGGTGTCAGTCGAGCGCGAGGAGGCTCATAGGCGAAAAAGCGGGAAAGCTCAACCCGGGGACGGGCGCTTCCGCTCAGGCGGCGACCAGTCCCAGCCGCTCGTCACGCCGGCGCAGCAGGTGCATCAGCGGCAGCGCCAGCAGCACCATCCAGGCCTTGCCGATGATCTGGCCCGACAGGAAGTCGAGGCTGCCGAAGGCGAGCCAGAGGAAGACGATGCTGTCGATGACGAGGCCGACAAGGCTGGATGCGATCACGGCCGTGACGAAGCGGCGCCGCTGCAGCGGCGTGTAGACGGCGAAGTCCGCGAGCTCCGAGAGAAGGAAGGCCGCGACCGAGGCGACGACGATCGCCGGCGGAGCAAGAAAGCCGGAGATCGCGGCGCCGACGAAGATCGCGCCCAGCCCGACCTTGGCACCGAGGCGGCGCTGGACGATGTCGCGCAGCACGAGTGCGAGGCCGATCATCAGCACGCCGCTCGGCGCCTTGATGCCCGGCGCGACCGGCACGAGGCAAGGACCGTTCGGCACGCAGACTGTACCGACATTGCCGAGCATCCAGTTCGCGGCGGGGATGGTGAGCGTGAAAAGGACGAGGGCGACCAGCCCTTCCGTCCAGCGCTGCTGATCAGGAGTCATAGGATGGTCCAGTGTCGGCGGGTGAACAGAGAAAGCCAGCATAGCCCTTCGCCCGCAGCTCGCAGGCGGGGCAGGTTCCGCAGCCATAGCCCCAAGAATGGCGTGTCGTCCGGTTGCCGAGATAGCAGCTATGGCTGTCCTCGACCACCAGATCGAGCAAGGTCTCGCCGCCAAGCTCGCGGGCCAGTGCGAAGGTCTGCGCCTTGTCGCGCCACATCAGCGGCGTGTGCAGCACCAAGCGGCGGTCGAGCCCGWGATTGAGTGCGACCTGCATCGCCTTGATGGTGTCGTCGCGGCAATCGGGATAACYGGAATAATCGGTCTCGCAGACGCCAAGCACGATGTGCCTGCAGTTTCGGCGATAGGCCAGCGCTGCGGCGAAGGTCAGGAAAATCAGATTCCGACCCGGCACGAAGGTCGTCGGCAACCCAGTATCGGCGAAGGCGATCTCGCTCTCTCGCGTCAGCGCCGTCTCGGAAATCGTGCCGAGCGCGGCGAGGTCGATGATGTGGTCCGGCCCGAGCCGCTCGGCATAGGCCGAGGCCAGGGTGGGCAGCTTATCGCGAATCGCGAGCCGACATTCCAGCTCGACGCGGTGGCGCTGGCCGTAATCGAAGCCGACTGTTTCGACCGAGCCGAAGCGTGCAAGGGCCCAGGCGAGCGTGACGGTCGAATCCTGCCCGCCCGAGAACAGGACGAGTGCGCGGCCTTCGCCGGTCGTGGCAGCCGTCATCATACCATCCCGTTCAGTCGAACAGGCTGGAGACGCTCGATTCGCTCGCGGTGCGCTCGATCGCCTCGCCCATCAGGTTGGCAATGGAAATGACGCGGATGTTGCGCGCCACCTTCACTGCCTCGGTCGGCATGATCGAATCGGTGATCACCAACTCCTTGAGCTTGGAATTGGCGATGCGTGCGACTGCGCCGCCCGACAGCACGCCATGGGTGATGTAGGCGTAGACTTCCCTGGCGCCTTCCGCGAGCAGCGCTTCGGCGGCGTTGCAGAGCGTTCCGCCGGAATCGACGATATCGTCAAGCAGGATGCAGGAGCGGCCCTCGACCGAGCCGATGATGTTCATCACCTCGGATTCGCCCGGCCGGTCGCGGCGCTTGTCGACGATGGCGAGCGGAGCGTCGATGCGCTTGGCCAGCGCACGGGCACGGACCACGCCACCGACATCCGGTGAAACGACCATGGCGTTCTTGTAGTCGAGCCGTTCCTTGATATCGCGGGCCATCAATGGCGCGCCGAACAGGTTGTCGGTCGGGATGTCGAAGAAGCCCTGGATCTGTCCGGCATGGAGATCGAGCGTCAGAACGCGGTCGACGCCGGCATGGGTGATAAGATTGGCGACGAGCTTGGCCGAGATCGGCGTACGGCCCGAGGCACGGCGATCCTGCCGGGCATAGCCGAAATAGGGGATCACCGCGGTGATGCGCCGTGCCGAGGAACGGCGCAGGGC
>NZ_JBFTZN010000087.1:0-31928 GCF_056406775.1 Allobosea sp. P1_A7 | reverse complement strand
GCCCTGGGCAGCAGGCGCGGTCCCTATGAGGAAGCGCAACTGCTCTATGAGCGCTTGGGGGAGAGCACGCGCGGCGACGCGCCGCTTGCGGAGGACGATCCGAGCGGATAGAGCGCGGGAGCGGTTCGATAGGCCTGCCTGGGCAGGCTTGGGTGCTTCAGGAGGAGTTTCCTTCCGGAGCTGGCCGGAAGAGATTTTTCTTTCTGCCGCAGCCCGGATATCGACCTTGAAATACCCGCCTTCCGGGTCTTTATGATTCGGCAGGATGGACCGGGAAGGACTGGCGACATGACCTATGTGGTCACCGAAAACTGCATCAAGTGCAAGTACATGGACTGCGTCGAGGTCTGTCCCGTCGACTGTTTCTACGAAGGCGAGAACATGCTCGTCATCCATCCCGACGAGTGCATCGATTGCGGTGTCTGCGAGCCCGAATGCCCGGCCGAGGCGATCAAGCCCGATACCGAACCCGGCCTTGAGAGCTGGTTGCAGCTCAACTCGAAATATGCGTCGAGTTGGCCGAACCTGACCCAGAAGAAGGACCCGCCGGCCGACGCCAAGGACTTTGATGGCGTGGCTGGAAAGCTCGAAGAACATTTCTCGCCGAACCCCGGCGAAGGCGACTGAATTTCACCCAAGGGGAAGAGGCTGAGCGATGAGCACACCGGCGCTGCGACATGCAGTTCCGGTGTTAATCGGCGTTTACCTTTGATTCGGCGTGTTTTTTGTGATACACCTTTTCGTGCAGTCGAATTGGTTCCGCCTGCCCCTGCGAGGATTCATAAACGGGGCACCCCCATAGATACGGGATGACCAGGGCTTCCGGCAGAAGGCCGGAGCGTGGTGATTTTCGTGTTCGGTGGTCAAGTAGCAATCGGCTGAGGGAGCGTGAGGCTGCGGGTCCGTGACCGCTCGGTCGGGATTGCAACGCATCAGGCAGAGTGTCTCCGGTCATTCCGGCCGGGGACGTGTCATCGTGGGCCGTGTCAAGCGGTCCCGTCAGGAGTCGTAACGGCATGTCCACTGCGAAGAAAGCTGTTGTGCGCCAGGGTTTCAAGACGGGCGAGTTCGTCGTCTACCCGTCCCATGGCGTCGGCCAGATCACGGCGATCGAAGAGCAGGAGGTTGCCGGCTTCAAGCTTGAACTCTTCGTCGTCAGCTTTGCCAAGGACAAGATGACGCTGCGTGTTCCCACCGCCAAGGCTGTGAGCGTCGGCCTGCGCAAGCTTGCCGATACCGATATCGTCAGCAAGGCGCTGACGACGTTGACCGGCCGGGCCCGGATCAAGCGCACCATGTGGTCGCGCCGCGCCCAGGAATATGAAGCGAAGATCAATTCGGGCGATCTTGTCGCCATCGCGGAGGTCGTCCGCGATCTCTACCGCTCCGAGGCGCAGCCCGAGCAGTCCTATTCCGAGCGTCAGCTTTACGAGGCTGCGGTTGACCGCATGACCCGTGAGATCGCGGTCGTCGACGACGTGACCGAGACCGAAGCGCTGAAGAAGATCGAGGGCCAGCTCGCCAAGTCGCCGCGTCGTGCGGCCAAGGGCACCGAGGTCGACCCGGCTGATGCCGATCTCGAAAGCGACAATGACGATCTGCAGGAAGAAGCCGCCTGAGGCGATTCCTCCGGCATGATGCCAATCAACCCGGCGGGCAACCGCCGGGTTTTTTCTTGGCCAGACGGCTCCGGTTTTTGCGCGGGAGAAGGGCGACTAAGCGCTCCCAGGCTGGCTTGGCGGCCCTGAGCGTCTTCTCGTGATCCGGCAGCTGCTGGACCGGCCGCCCATCGCGCGCGGTCCGGTGGATCAGCAGGCGGGCCTTGATCTGCGTGACCCCACGGGACCTGGGCCAGATCGGGCGAGCGCCCATGGAGAACCTTGCGGCCAGTCAGTTCGGAAGCGGCGCCGGCAAGGTTGTTGCCGGTGCAGGGGGCGCCTGCAGAAGCCGATCACGCCGGTTCCGTCGGTGGCGCCTGATGCTGTAGCAAGGAAAGCCAGGGCTGCCCGCGCGGGCAGCCCCTATTCGGCGACGATCTTGTAGCGCTGGCCGGGCGTCAGCTTGCTGTTACGATCGAGCCCGTTCAGCAGCAGGAAGAGGTCGAACGCGCGCTCATGTGTCGCCATGCGGGCGGCCAGCGTTGCAGGCGTGTCGCCTTCGGAGGCGCTGACGATCCGCAATTGCAGAGGCTTCGTGGCCTGTGCTTCCGCTGCAGTCAGGACCCGGAAGCTGCTGAGCACGGCGCGCATCGGGCGCTCCGGATCGCTGCTGCCGCGGGCCGCCAGGATGAAGCGATAGACGCGATTGCCTGCCTGGATGGCGGCGAGCCTGAAGGTCCAGTCGGTCCCCTTGCCGCTGGCCAGGACGGCGGACTGGCCCTCAAGGTCGAGCTTTTCGACGGGGCCGGTCTCGACCCCGTCGATCCAGCCGGAGGCGACATAGGATTCGAGGGTCTGGCCGGGCTTGAGCGTGACCGAATCAAAACGCAGCGCCTGGGCACCGTTGCCGCTGACACCGATGACCATGTCGCGCGCCGCCTCGAGGTCGAACCCGTCGGGGGCATCGAAGGTGATGCGCAAGGTGCTGTTGAGATAGCGCCGGCCTCGTACCACGCCATCGCTCGGGTCGTCGCCATAGGCGATGCCGTCGATCGCAGCGAGCCAGCGGGCCGCATCGCGCTCGCCAAGCCCGGGTGCACCGATCTGGCGGGCGGACGCCGTGACGGCGGCGACGCGCTCCGGGGTCGAGGGATGGCTGGAGAGAATATCGAGCCGCTTCTCGCTGCCGCTCTGGCCCTGGCCGCTGTTGCGGAAGCTGGTATTGCGGCCGAGCGCGCCCAGGAAACGGCCCGCTCCATAAKGGTCGTAGCCGGCGCGCGCGATGTTGCGGACGCTGATCTGGTCGGCAATCAGCTCCTGCTGTCGCGAGAAGCGGGCGAGCGAGATCTTGGAGCCGGCCTGAACGGAGGCACCGGCAGCCGGATCGTTGAGCACCTGTGTGACGACTTGCGTGACAAGCGCAGATTCGGCTTCGGCCTCAGCCCGCTCGACGGCGTGATGGGCGGTTACATGGGCGATCTCGTGGGCGAGCACCGAAGCGATCTCGCTGGTGTCGTTGGCGAGCGCCAGCAGCCCGCGCGTGACGTAGAGCCGGCCATTCGGCAGGGCAAACGCGTTCACCGCCGGCGAGTTCAGGATGGTGATCTCGTAGCTGCCGATCTGCCCTTCGCCAGCCTTGACCAGCCGCGCCACGACTTCGTTGAGCTGGGCCCGAGCGTTTGGCGCGCGGTACTCGCCGCCGAAGGCGGCCAGCAGCCGCAAATGCTCGCGGTCCGACGCGCGCTGGAACGTGCTCAGCCGCGGGGCAAGCTCGCCATCGGCCGGTTGTGGGGGCAGGACGCTCTGGTCGCCGAAGCAGCCGGAAAGCAGCAGGGCGGGCAGGAGCAGGGCGCCTAGTCGCGCCATGGGGCGTGACACAGTCTGTCGGCGAAAGGCCAGCATGGTTCTAATCGATCAGTTCCAGGGCTGCGCGGGAGGGGAGTTCGAGCGACAATCCATCCGGCCCGCTCAGTACGCCGCGCGCCCACACGCGTTTACCCGTCAGTGTCCTGGCGGTCCAGCCGACCTCCCGCATCTCCCGCCAGAGCCTCCTCGACACAACGACCGACGCACCGGCTCCCCGCCGGCGCGAAAAATTCAGATAGGAACGCTGCGGTCGCTCGCCGATCGATGCGATCCGCCCCTCCAGCACGATGACGCGACCGGCGTGCACCTTCAACGCGGCAATATCGTGACCATCGACGAGATTGGCTGGTTTTAGGCCAGTTTGTCGCGCGGATGGGGTGGTATTCGGGGCAGATGCCCGCAAGAACGCGTCGCAGGGGCTGCTGACGGAATCGGGTAGATGCCAGGCTGCGCCGCTTCGGATGAGGGCGACCGACAGGTCCAGCGGTGCGGTGGCCTGGGTATCCGGATCGGCCAGCAGGCGCGCCGCGATGCGGCCCCAGCGATCGGGCTCGGCCAGGATGACGATCCGGAGATCGCGGCCTTGCCACGCTGCCAGGGCTGCGACGAAACGCGCGGTCTCCGCGTCGTCCTGCCGAGGGGCCAGCCCGACGAGGCGTATCCGCCGGCCATCGTCGAGCAGCAGATCGCCGCTGGTGTCGGTGCCAGCCAAACGAACCGTCGGCGTCTCGGCGGCCGGGGCCGGACAGGAGTCGTTCGCCAGCGCCTTGCCCGACGCGGCAACGAGACTCAGTATGACTGCAACAAGAGGCTTCACCCGCATGCGCTTTATGCTAAACGCATTCACGTGCGTCCCGGTAGCTCAGCAGGATAGAGCAACGGTTTCCTAAACCGTAGGTCAGGGGTTCGAATCCCTTCCGGGACGCCAGTTCTCCCACAGCAATCTGAGACTGGACGGGGTGACCCGTCTGGCTGGGCTTCTGACCATAGGTTAGGCTTGGCTCAGGCGCCGTTGCTGGCTTGTGCAGCCCTCGCGACTGTTGCCCGATAGCGGCCGGCCGCCGCGCAACTCCCACTCCATAGGTTCACGATGCCCAAGCGTACGATCTCTTCCGACCGTGTCTTCAAGGGAAGGCTGCCTTTCGCCCAGGCGACGGTCGCCGGGGACTTCATGTTCGTCTGCTGCGTCGGGATGGACAGGGAGGGCAAATATGCCGTCGGCGACGCACGGCGTCAGACGCAGCAATGCATCGATAACATCCGCGCTCTCCTGGAGGAGGCCGGCGGCAGCCTGAAGGATGTCGTCAAGTGCACGGTCTATGTCACCGACCGTGCCTATTGGGAGCCGATGAACGAGGTTTATTTCGCCAATTTCGCCGAGGATTCGCCGCATCGCGTGTCCTGCATCGTCAATGGCCTCGGCTCGCCCGACTGTCTCGTGGAGATCGACGCGACCGCCTATCTCGGTGAAATGAAGTAGACCTCGCGATCGCGCAACGGGCGGTCGCGCGCTGCGCGCATCCTGAGGCCGGATACTGGACCGGTCTGACCGCTCGGCCTGATCGCAGCTCGCGCCGTTGCCTGCTTAGGATCAGCTATTGACCAGTCGAGGCCTGGACGTGCGGGCTCGCGAGAGTGCCTTGCACGTGATTGGCCCGGCGCATGGATTGTGTGCCGGGCGTTGCTTACCCCTTTGCAGTCCATGACCAGTCTTGCGCCGGTTCGCGCATAAGATGCGGAGCGCATTGCGGAATGCGGGCCAGTCTGCCGTGGAGTTGCGCTCCGAGGCGGGGCTTGGCATGCGCGACGCTCTATGCCGTCACGATTCAAACAACCAGGAAGATACAGAGCCATGTCGATCGAACGTATAGGCCTGACGGAACGGTGGTGCGACGCCGCCATTTTCAACGGCATTGTCTTCCTCGCCGGCCATGTCGCGGAGAAGACCGAAGGGGAGACGCTGACGCGGCAGACCGAGGAGGTGTTGGCCCTGCTCGAGGAAACGCTCGAAGCTGCCGGCAGCGCGAAGGACCGGATTCTGAGCGTTCAGATCTTCCTGACCGATATTGCGCGCATCGCCGAGATGAACGCCGTCTGGGACAAATGGGTAGCTCGCGGCAGCGCGCCGGCGCGCGCGACCGTGGAGGCGAAGCTCGCTTCGCCTGGATATGCGATCGAGATCACCGCTGTGGCCGCGAAGAAGGCCCCCTGAATTCCGGGGGCCGCGCGGTACATCGGCAATCTGACCTATCGTCAGCCTGTCATTAAGCATGGCGGTTGAATCTCGACGAGGCGGACGTGATTTCCACCGCGGTTTAGGGATTTGACCGCCATAGCAGGACGCGCCGAGGCCGTTCCTGTTCGCCTCGCACGGGAAGCCATGACGATCGTTGTTCGATCGCCTGGCGGCCCTGAAAGGTGGACAAGGGCTTTGACATGTCTGTTCGCGCGATGATCCGAGCGATGCGACCGCATCATTGGCTCAAGAACGGGCTCGTCTTCGTCCCCATCCTGCTGAACCATGACGTGTTCGATCTCGCTGCGCTCGGCCACGGGGCGATTGCGTTCGTCGCGTTCAGCCTGCTCGCCTCGGCGATCTATCTCCTCAACGATATTGTCGATGTCGAGGCCGACCGGCGGCACCCGACCAAGTGCAAGCGTCCTCTGGCTGCCGGCGAGATCACCGCGAAGCAGGCTTATGCTGCGGTGCCACTGCTGATGATCGCGGCCTTCGCCTCGTCAGTGTTCGTGCCTGAGCCGGGTACGTTCCTGCTGGCGCTGACCGCCTATCTGGTCCTGGCGCTGCTCTATCTGTTCGTTCTCAAGCGCAAGCTGCTGGTCGACGTGCTCGGGCTCGCAGCTCTGCATACCCTGCGCATCCTGGCCGGCAACGCCGCGGCGGCGATTCCGGTCTCGTCCTGGCTGCTCGCCTTCTCGATGTTCCTGTTCTTCAGCCTTGCGCTGGTCAAGCGCTATGCGGAGCTGCGAATCACGCAGGACCAGTCCGGGCTGAAGAAGGCCGGCCGCGGCTATCAGGCCGAGGATGTCGAGGCCCTGTCGCAGCTCGGCATGCGGATGATCCGCTGGTCTTCATGATCCGCGACTGGCGCAGCCAGGTGACGGGTGGGTTGGTGCTGCTGATCATGGTCGCCGCGACGGTCCTGCCGTGAACGGACGAGCGCCCGAATATCGGTCCTGGGGCGGCCTCATCGCCCGGAATACGCAGATCATCATGCCGGACGCCTGGAGCGCTGAGCCTGGGCGCTACCCTTCGACCGTGCTCGCCTATGGCAATGGCCGTTCCTACGGCGATTCCTGCCTCAATGATGGCGGCGGGCTGATCGCGGCGCGTCGCCTCGATCAGATCCTGGCCTTCGATCGCGAAAGCGGACTGATCACCTGCGAAGCCGGAGTGTTGCTGGACACCATCCTGGAGCATGTGGTTGCGCTGGGCTGGTTTCTGCCGGTCACGCCGGGCACCGCCTTCGTCACCGTCGGCGGGGCGCTCGCCAACGACGTGCACGGCAAGAACCACCATCGCGCCGGCACGTTCGGGCGGCATGTGCGTGCCTTCGAGCTGGCGCGTTCGGACGGGGCCCGGCTCACCTGCGCGCCTGACATGAACAGAGAGCTCTTCGCCGCCACGATCGGCGGCTATGGGCTGACCGGGTTGATCACCCAGGTGACATTGCAGCTGATGCCGATCCCATCCGCCGAGATGCGTCAGGAGGCGATCCATTTCCCGAGCCTCGAGCGCTTCTTCGAAGTCGCGGCGGAATCCGATGCAACCCATGACTACACCGTGGCCTGGATCGACTCGCTTGCTGGCGGGACCGGCTTCGGACGCGGCGTCYTTTTCCGTGCCAATCATGCTCCGGCGTCGGAACTGCCGCGGTCGCGCGCAGCGCGCCCGCTGCCATTCCCGATCAATCCTCCCTTTCCGCTGATCAATCGGCTGACGCTGCGTGCCTTCAACATGCTCTACCGGGCAGCGCAGCCGCGTTCGCCGGAGCCGAGGCGCATTCCCTATCGGCCGTTCTTCTACCCGCTCGACCGGGTGAGCAACTGGAACCGCGCCTATGGCCCGCGGGGCTTGCGCCAGTTCCAATGCGCGGTGCCGATGGCGCAGGCGCATAGGGCGGTCGAGGAGATGCTGAGGCGGACGCTCGCGGCCGGCGAGGCATCCTTTCTGACGGTGCTGAAGCTGTTTGGGGACGTGCCGTCGCCAGGCATCATGTCGTTTCCGGTTGCGGGCGCGACGCTGACGCTCGATTTCCCGCATCGCGGCGAGCGGACGCTCACGCTGCTGGACGAGCTTGATCGCGTGGCAATCGCGGCGGGCGGCCG
The DNA here is from genome assembly GCF_056406775.1 of Allobosea sp. P1_A7. Lineage (NCBI taxonomy): Bacteria > Pseudomonadati > Pseudomonadota > Alphaproteobacteria > Hyphomicrobiales > Alloboseaceae > Allobosea > Allobosea sp. P1_A7. The sequence continues at coordinate 24,117 of NZ_JBFTZN010000087.1, read as the reverse complement.
GGTGAACCCTTACAAGGATGCCCGCATGTCGCCTGCAACCTTCGAGGCATCCTTCCCGCAGTGGCGGGATTTTGCCCGGCATGTCGATCCGGGCTTCTCATCCGGCTTCTGGCGCCGCGTGACCGCGGGCTGAACGTCGTTCAGGCGGTTGCCCGGGTGACGGCTTCAAGCCGATAGCCTTCCGGATCGATGACGAAGGCGGCGTAATATTCAGGTGCATAGCGCGGTCGCAACCCGGGGGCGCCGTTGTCCCGTCCGCCTGCCGCAAGCGCGGCCCGATGGAAATCGTCGGCAGCCCGACGCGTCCCCGCCGCGAAAGCGAGGTGGAACCCCGGCCCCGGCGGAGTGACCGGGCCAGCCTGCAGCTTCAGCGCCAGGAGATCGCCGCCATTCGGCGGCCCGTAGCCTGCTCCATCGGCAACCGTCCAGACCCGCACGAGGCCGAGCGGCGCCAGTGCAGCATCATAGAAGGCAATCGCCCGTGGGAGATCGGACACGCCGAAGGAGAGATGGCTCAACATGGCTCACCGGACTGATGCTGCGGAAGGGAGAGTTCTGCACGAGCGGCCACGGATTTCTGTCAGCAGGCGCTGCGACGCAAAAGGGCCGGCGCATGCCGGCCCTGGGGAAGCTGCCTGGGCAGGGAGCTCAGTTCTTCGCGGTCGCAACCTTGCGCAGATAATCGGTGACGATCCGCGTGATGCCGCGCGAGAGCAGGTCGTCGAGTGCCTCGATGAACTGGTCGCATTGCTCGCGCGTCACGATCAGCGGCGGTTCGAGGCGGATGACGTTGCGGTTGTATTCGGTGAAGGCGACGAGCACGTCGTAATCCTTCAGGAGCAGCGCGCCGACAAAGCCGCAGAGCGACCCCTTCAGCTTGTCGTCGAGCAGCGCGACCATGTGCTTGACGCCGAAAGGCATGGCCTCGCTGATGTCCTGGAACTCGACGCCGATCATCAGGCCGCGGCCGCGGATCTCCTTGAGCAGCGTCGGGTGCTTGGCGCGAAGGGTGTTCAGCCGCTCGATCAGGTAGTCGCCCTGGCGCTTGGCGTTGCCCATGAGGTCTTCTTCATAGAGCACGTTGAGGGCCTCGATCGCGCTGACGCAGGCCTCGCCCATGCCGCCAAAGGTGGCCTGGGCATGGATCAATGCGGTTTTCGGCTTGCCATAGGCCTTCATGTAGAGTTCGCGCCGGGCGATCATCGCACCCATCGCAGCCTTGGAGCCGCCGAGAGCCTTGGCGAGTGCGGTGACGTCGGGCACGACGCCGTCACGCTCGAAGGCGAAGAACTGGCCGGTGCGGCCGAGCCCGCACTGCACTTCGTCGGCAATCCAGAGGACGCCGTGCTTGTCGCAGAGTGCGCGCAAGTCGCGCCAGAAGCCATCGGGGGCTTCGACGATGCCGCCGCCACCCTGGATCGTCTCCATCACGACGATGCCGATCGCCGGATCGGATTCGAGCGCCAGGCGCACGGCCTCGATATTGCCGAACGGCACCTTGACCCGGTTTTCGACGAGCTTGAACTGGGACTGGTAGAGCGTCGAATCCGTGACCGAGAGCACGCCCTTGGTCTTGCCGTGGAACGAATTCGCGGCATGCAGGATCTTCGACCTGCCCGGGCCCTGAACCTGCTCGGCGACCTTCAGCGCAGCTTCCATGGCTTCCGAGCCGGTCGAGCCGAGAAAGACCATGTCGAGATCGCCGGGCGAGATCGTGGCGAGATTCCGGGCCAGGGCGGCCGCATATTGCGACATGAACGCCATGCAGATCTCGTGGCGGTTCTCGTCCTGGAACTTCTGCCGGGCGGCGATGATGCGCGGGTGGTTATGGCCGAAGGCGACCGAGCAGAACCCGCCGAAGAARTCGAGGATCTTGCGCCCGTCCCGGGTGATGTAATGCATGCCCTCGGCACGATCGACGATGATCTTGTCGAAGCCGAGCAGCTTGAGGAAATGCAGCTGTCCGGGGTTGATGTGGTTGGCAAAGAGCTCCTTCACCTGTGCGGCGTCGAGCTGTTTGGCCTCCTCGACGCTGATCAGCTTCGGGCGGGCTGGGGAATCGTCGTTCCWGAAAGCTGGCATGCTCATGCGGCCTTGCTCCTCTGCTCGCCCTTGCTCTTGCGATATTCGGTATAGGCGGCGAGCAGCATGTCCTCGTCGCGGTATTTCGGGGTCCAGCCGAGCTCGCGCTTGGCCTTGCTGGTGTCGAGAATGCAGATCTCGTCGGCGATCATGTACTGTTCCGGGTCCATGATCGGCAGATTGATCGCGTCAAGCGTGTTCAAGGCGAACTTGACCAATGGTGCAGGCGTCGGCAGCAGGATCGATTTCGAGCCGGCATGCCTGATCAGGTCGCCCAGCAGCTTCTTCACCGGCGGCGGATCGTCCGAGCCGAGATTATAGGCGCTGTTGGGGAAGTCGGCCTTCCAGGCTGCGGTGCAGGCGCTGGCGCAGTCGAACACCGAGATGAACTGGTAGGGATTGCCGCCGCCGCCGATCATCGGCACCGGCAGGTTCATGTCGATCAGGCGGAAGAGCTTGACGAGGATGCCGAGGCGGCCCGGGCCGATGATCAGGCGCGGCCGGAAGATCGGGATCCGAAAACCCTTGTCGCGATAGGTCTGCGCCAGGGTCTCGGTGGCGAGCTTGCTCTCGCCATATTCGCCGAGGGGTTTTGCCGGATGGGTCTCGTCCTGCGGCACGGTGATGGAGTGGCCGTAGATCATGTCCGTGGTGAAGTGGACGAGCTTGTTGGCGCCGCGCTTCTCCATCCAGTTCAGGATGTTGGCGGTGCCGTGATAGTTCACCGGCCAGAAGAAATCGTGGCGTTCCCGACGGGTCACGATCGGCGAGAGCATTTTGGCCGAGAGATTGTAGACGAGATCATCCTGGCCGAGCGGGATGCTCTCCACGCTCTCGGCTCTGGTTACGTCGATCGTCTGGAAGGGGACCGCCGCGTAATGGGCGTGACCGCTCTTCTGGATATCCGCGACCAGCACCTCCTCGCCCATGGCGGCGAGGTCCGCCGCGAGATGCGAGCCGACGAAGCCGTCTCCGCCGATAATGATGTGTTTCATGCTGAGTTTGCCGCTGGTTCGATGATGAGATGCGTCAGCGCGACGTGTCGGGAAGGCGAGGGCGCCGGTCACGGACCGGCACGGGCACCGGGCGCAAGGCGGGTCTGTTCTCGGGCGGTTCGAACAGGATGCCGAGGCGGAGAATGAATCGTGCGATCAGGTCCATCATGACTCAGCTCTGTGCGATGAAGATGGTGCCAAGGACGATGAAGCCAATGCCGGCGATGCGGGCAGGGCTCAGGTCTTCCTGGAAGACGAAGTAGGCGTAGACCGCGACCACGACGTAAGCGAGGCTCAGGAACGGGTAGGCGTAACTGATCTGTACCTTGGACAATACGATCAGATGCGAGGCCATGCTGACCACGAAGGTGCAGAGGCCGGCGAAGACGAAGGGGTTGAAGACGACCCGAAATACGGTCCAGATCAGTCCGTCATTCGCGATATCGAGGTTACCGATGCCGGTCATGCCCCGTTTCAGCATCAGTTGCGCGGCTGCGTTGGTCAGCACGGTAAACAGAATCAGGGGTATGTAGGAATTCATCGGGCAGCATTTGTCCGCGTTCTTGACGGGCCCTGAATGCGGCTGAAAATACTTCAAATGCCTTACGTCAGCGACCTTACCTAACCGTAACCTTAAGAAGATGCTGAGGCCTTGGGGACAAGTCTCGCGGATCTCGCATGCCCTGTTCCCCGCCGGTTCTGGCGGGCATGGCGGTCGCCGGGGCATGCAAGATCGACCGATCCTCGAGACCTGCGCTCAGGCGACCTGCCCTTCTTCAAGGACACCATCCTTGTCGAGGGTGCGCTGCAACGCCGGCCGCGAGAATACGCGAGCGAGATAGGCCTCGAAGACAGGCAGGCGCGGCAGCGCGCCGATAATGTTCATGCCGAAATGGATGCCGCTGCCGAGCTGGGTGTCGGCGGCGGTGAAGCGGTCGCCGGCCGCGAAATCTTGATTGCCGAGGCGCTTCTCCAGATAGGCAACGGTGTCCTCGTGCGACCCGAAGGAGAAATGCTGCGGGACGTAATCGATATTGGTCGCCCTGGTCGCGATGATCGGGTCGAGTACTGCGTCGGTATAGACGAGGGCCGTCAGATAGGGGGCTCGCGCGGGATCACTCAGCGCAGGCGCGAGACCCGCCTGGGGGAAGGCGTCGGCGAGGTAGATGCAGATCGCGGCACGCTCGGTGACGATGATACCGTCATGGATGACGGCGGGTACCTTCTTGTGCGGCTGGATGGCGCGGTAGTCCTCGGGGGCACCGCTCTTGGCGCGAATATCGATCATCTCCATCCGGTAGGGCTGCCCGAGTTCTTCCAGGAGCCAGAGCACGCCGAAGGAACGCGATTGCGGGGCGTGGTAGAAGGTCAGCATGGCTCTCTCCATCATGAGGACGGCGCTCCCGATAGGGTGCGTCGTCGGGGCGATGGCGGGAGTTGTGACGGTACTTGATGTCAGTAGATGTCAGGATCGGCACGGCCCGTGCTCAGCTCTCTTCGCTATGCCCGCGCCGGATGCGTCGGACCGCCGCCCAGACCCCGATGAGGGCGATGGGTACGAAGAGCGCTGTCGCCATGCCGACGTCGATGGGCAGGAAGCCGGCATCCTTCGCGCCCTTGGCGAGGTAACCGAAGAGGCTGACGACGTAATAGCCGATCGCCGCGACCGAGAGGCCCTCGACCGTCTGCTGCAGCCGCAGCTGGAGGCGGGTGCGCTCGTTCATGGCCGCCAGCAGGTCGCGGTTCTGCTGCTCGAGTGCGACATCGACGCGGGTGCGTAGCAGATTGGCGGCGCGCGCGAGTTTGCGCGACAGGTCGGTCTGGCGCTCCTGCAGCATCTGGCAGGTGCGCATCGCCGGCGCCATCCGCCGGGACAGGAAGGCTGCGAGCGTCGGCCAGCCGGCATGCGGCGTTTCGCCGATCGCGATCAGGCGCTGCTGGACGATGTTGTCATAGGCGCGACTCGCACCGAAGCGATAGTTCGTGGACGCCGCCTCGGATTCGAGACGCGCGGCGAGCGCGGTCATCTCGTCGAGCAGCGCATTGTCGGAGACAAGGCCCTCCGTCGCCGTCATCGTCGAGGCAATGCGCACCAGCGTTTCCTCCGTGGCACGCACCGATGGGCCGATGCGCTGCGCCTCCGGCAGGCCGAGCAGAGCCAATGTCCGATAGGTTTCGATCTCCAGAAGCCTCTGGGTCAGGGCCCCCGAACGGGACGATGTCAGTTCGCGGTCAAGCAGGAGGATGCGGACGAACCCGCCGGCACTGACCCGGAAATCGGTTGCCGCAACGGCGCTTGCATTATCGACGAGCGATGCGGCGAGGCTCGCAGGATCGAAGATCGCATCCAGCTCCCCAGCCCCGATCGCGGGCAGGAGATGGAGGTCGATCGAGACGAGGTGCGGGCCGGGCTGCGGCAACTCGTGCATGGGATGCTGCAGATCGATTGCCGTCGGAACGAAGGCGGAGCGTTCGGGCGATGGCAATTCCCAGCTATAGGTCGTGAACTCGCTATGCTGTTCCCAGCGCAGGCCAATCTCCGCGAGGCGGGCGCGGTGATGCTTGGCGCCTTCGGCCAGGGGCGTCACACCGCGCTCGGAACAAAATCGAGCCAAGGCGTCGCGGTCTGCCGCCGCTTGAGCCGCATCGGTCAGGAAGGCGAAATGCAGCAGGCGGCGCGGGGTCTCGATCGGCGCGAAGGGGCGGGCGTGGACCTCGGCGAGAATGACCTCGCGGTCGGGGTGCGGTACGAGGCCGCCCTTCTGGTGCTCGATCATGTCGCCCCGACGCCCGTTCGACCGCTCCCGATAGAGGCAAGACTGCCGCAAAGTCGCGTGCCCGGCCAGATGGGCATGGTGCCGCAAGCAGGGAGGGAAGAATGCTGCCGACAGGATCCGGCAGCATGATGTGCCAAGTTCTGAAGAGAGAACCCAGGAGCCAGCCATGCCCCTGCCCAACCGTGTAAGGCCCGACGGCTCGCTCGCCCGCGACCCTGCGCGTGGCCTGCTGTTCGGCAATCGCGGCGGCCGGTTTCACGATCCGCAGACGCAGGCCGCGCCGATCCGGTCGCACGCCACGCGGCAGTGGATCTGTTGCGTGCTCTCCTTCAAGGGGCGACGGCGACAGGTCTGGGGCAAGGGTTACACCGAGCTGTTCTTTTGCGACGAGGTGACGGCGCTTGCGGCCGGGCACCGGCCCTGCATGGAGTGCCGGCGGGCGGATGCGCTCGGCTACCGTGCGGCGCTGGTCCGAGGCCTCGGCCTCATGTCCGAGCCGCTCTTTCCCGAGATCGACCGGATTCTGGATGGCGAGCGCCGGATCGGACGAGCCAAGCAGAAGCACCGGCTTCAGGCCGATCGATTGCCGGACGGAACCATGATCGAGGCTGGGGCCGGCGATTGGCTGGCCTTGCGCGGTGAGGCCGCGCTGCTCTGGTCTCCCAACGGATATATCGAGCGGCGGCGGCGGGCGCCCGGGACCGTCCTGGTACTGACGCCGCCTGCGACCATCGCGGCCCTCGCGCATGGCTATCGTCCGCTCTGGCATGGAAGCGCGACGCTGTTTTCGTGAGGCTGCGCCCGAGGAAGCGAGGAGGGAGCGGCCGGAACCTTGGGCAGCCTCAGGACGTTGCTCCAGCACGATCATTCATAAGGGGCTGTCCCAATGCGTTCGATTGCACTTTGGCTGCTTGGCGTGCCGATTCCCGTCATCATCCTGCTCTGGTTCTTCATGCGCTGAGACGAAGGGCCAGCGAGGATTGGGGATGGCCGGGCTTGTCCCGGCCATTGGCATTTTACTGCTGACGAAATCAGTCAGTCGTCATATGATCTGCTGACGTGCTCGCGGCGCATGGCGGCGCGGTCGCATCCCTCCGTCGCTTCCCCTATATCGTGGCCATGTCCATCATCCGCGTTTCCAACCTGTCCAAGACCTACGCGTCCGGCTTCAGCGCACTGAAATCGGTCGATCTGGAAATCCGCCGCGGCGAGATCTTCGCCCTGCTCGGACCCAACGGTGCCGGCAAGACGACGTTGATCAGCATCATCTGCGGACTGGTGAACCCGACCTCCGGCAGCGTGCTCGCCGATGGTCATGACATCATCAAGGACTATCGGGCCGCGCGCGCGCGCATCGGGCTGGTGCCGCAGGAGTTGACCACGGACGCCTTCGAAACCGTCTGGGCTACGGTCAGCTTCAGCCGGGGGCTATTCGGCCTGCCGCGGAACCCGGCCCATGTCGAGCGCGTGCTCAAGGATCTCTCGCTCTGGGACAAGCGCGACAACCGGATCATGACGCTCTCKGGCGGTATGAAGCGGCGTGTGCTGATCGCCAAGGCACTGGCGCATGAACCCCAGATCCTGTTCCTCGACGAGCCGACGGCCGGCGTCGATGTCGAGCTCCGCCAGGACATGTGGAAGCTCGTCCGGCGCCTCAGGGACGACGGCGTCACCATCATCCTGACCACGCATTACATCGAGGAGGCCGAGGAGATGGCCGACCGGATCGGCGTGATCAGCAAGGGCGAGATCATCCTGGTCGAGGACAAGGCCGAGCTGATGCGCAAGCTCGGCAAGAAGCAGCTTTCGCTCTCCCTGCAGGAGCCGCTTGCCGCGTTGCCGGAGGGGCTTGCGGCCTATGATCTGGCGCTCGCGGCCGAGGGCGAGGAACTGGTCTATACCTATGACACCAAGGCGGAGCGGACCGGCATCACCGCGCTCCTGCAGGATCTCGCGACCGCAGGCATCCGCTTCAGGGATCTGCGCACCAGCCAGAGCTCGCTGGAAGACATCTTCGTGAGCCTGGTGAGGGAGCGGCACTGATCATGGCTATCAACCTCCACGCGATGCGCGCGATCTATCGCTTCGAGATGGCGCGCACCTGGCGTACGCCACTGCAGAGCATCGTCTCGCCGGTGATCTCGACCTCGCTCTATTTCATCGTCTTCGGTGCCGCGATCGGTTCGCGCATGCAGGCGATCGACGGCGTCGCCTATGGCTCCTTCATCGTGCCCGGCCTGATCATGCTCTCGCTGCTGACGCAGAGCATCGCCAACGCCTCCTTCGCGATCTATTTCCCGAAATTCACCGGCACGATCTACGAGCTGCTCTCGGCGCCCGTGGCGTGGTGGGAGGCGGTCATCGCCTATGTCGGCGCGGCGGCCACGAAATCGATCTTTCTCGGCTTGATCATCCTGCTGACGGCGACGGCCTTCGTGCCGCTCAGGGTCGAGCATCCGGTCTGGATGTTGCTTTTCCTGTTCCTGACCGCGATGACCTTCAGCCTGTTCGGTTTCATCATCGGCATCTGGGCCGACGGTTTCGAGAAACTGCAAGTGATCCCGCTGCTCGTGGTGACGCCACTGACCTTCCTCGGCGGGTCGTTMTACTCGATCGACATGCTGCCGGGATTCTGGCGGACGGTGGCGCTGTTCAACCCGGTCGTCTACCTGATCAGCGGTTTCCGCTGGAGCTTCTTCGGCGTTTCCGAGGTCGGCATCGTCGTCAGCCTGGGAATGACGCTGGTCTTCCTCGCCGCCTGCATTGCGACGGTCGGCTGGATCTTCCGGACCGGATATCGCCTGAAGACCTGAGCCGGCCTCAGGCCGCCTTGACGTCAGAGAAGAAGGTCTCGACGGCACCCCGCAGCGTCTCCGCCTCACGACTCAGGCTTTCGGCCGTCTTCAGAACCTGACTTGCCGAAAGCATGGTCTCCTCGGATGCGGCGGTGACCCCCTCCATCTTGCGCGAGACGCGGATGGTGCCATCCGACGTTGCCTGCGCATTGCGGGCGATCTGCGCCGTTGCCTGCATCTGCWGCTCAGTCGCCCCTGCAATCGCCACGGTGTGCTGGGCCACTTCGGCCATCACCGCCGCGATCGCTTCGATTGCGGCGACTGCGCCGCGTGTCTCGGTTTCGAAGGCCGCGATCTGGGCGGCGATCTCATCCGTCGCTTGGGACGTCCGGCTCGCCAGGGTCTTCACCTCGCCAGCGACGATGCTGAAGCCGCGCCCGGCCTCGCCGGCACGTGCCGCCTCGATCGAGGCGTTGAGGGCGAGGAGATTGGTCTGGGCAGCGATGTCGCGGATCATCGAGACGATCTTGCCGATTTCTTCGGCGGCATAGGTCAGGTTGGCGACATTCGCGCTCGCGCTGGTGGCATCGCGCGCAGCATTGCCGACGACGCCATTGGCCTTGGCGACCCGCCCCGTGATCTCTGCGATCGAGCCGGAGAGCTGTTCCGAAGCCGCGGCAACATTGCGAACGCTGTCGGCGGCATCAAGGCAGGCAGTGCGAGCGTCTTCGGCCTGCGAGGTTGCGGCCGTCGCTGCATCGTTCAAGGTCCGGGCCGTGCTCTCCATCTGGCTCGAACCGGATCTCACCGTCTTCAGCACGGCGTCGATCCTGGCATCGAAGCTGCGGATGAGTTCGTCAATCCTGATCTGACGCTCGGCACGGGCGGCCTCGGTCACCCGGGCGGCGCCTTCGAGCTCGGCGCGCGCCATGGCGTTGTCGCGAAAGACGACGACCGAGCGGGCCATATCGCCGATCTCGTCCGGGCGTGCCGCCAGAGGAATTTCGGCGACCGGTTCCGACTGTGCCAAGCGGCGCATCGTTGCCGCCAACCGCCTGAGCGGCTGTGAAACGCGCCGATGCACGATCCAGAGCGCGAGAGCGAGACCGGCCGCGATCATCAGAGCGCCGATCAGCGTCTGCCGCCTCGCGCTGCTGTCCTGCAGCGCGTCGAGGCGGGAATCGATGATGCGGCTGTTGACGTCGTTGAGAACCGCGATGTGTTTCAACGCTTCGTTCAGTGCCTTGCGGTTCGCCCGGTTGACCTCGTTGTTGCCGTGCCTGTTTGCTGCGGAGGGGCCCTCGATGCGTGCGAGCCGAACCGTCTCCCGCCGGAAGCGGATGAATTGCTCGATCTGGTCGGAGACAGCGGCAAAGGCTGCGCCGTCCTCTGCCTGAACGAGAGGGCGCCAATCGTCCATGACCTCATGGATCTGGGCAAGATCATCCAGGAGTGGCTGGGCGAAGCGCTCGGCATCGGCAGAATCGCGGCTCATATAGAGCCCGCGCGTTTCCATCACGACGGCGTTGACCAACCCGTTGATCCGTTCGGCCATCAGCACGCGGCGCGATGCGAGCTGCATCTCGTCCGTCATCGCCGCGTAGCGGCCAAGCGCCTGGACCCCGAGGATGGTTGCCAGGGCGGCAGTGACGGCGAGAAGCAGGACGGCTCCGAAGATCTGGCTGGAAATCTTGCGCAGGGACGCCATCCGCTCGTGGGTTGAAGCGCCGGCCGCAGCTGGCGCAGATGTGATCGCGGCGCCGGATGATGGCTGCGAATGGTTAATCCATGGTGATCTGCGGGCCCATCAAGTGGCGCGGCTGGCGTCGAAGTCGCGTTGCGGATCATTGACAGCGGGCGCCCTTCCTGTCTTCACACCGACATGACCGATATTTCCATCCTTGATGCCCCGGCGACCGCCGTCGCGCCGCATGCGCGCCGGCGTACCTTCGCCATCATCTCGCACCCGGACGCCGGCAAGACGACGCTGACCGAGAAGCTGCTCTATTTCGGCGGCGCGATTCAGCTCGCGGGCGAAGTGCGCGCCAAGGCGGGCCGCCGCCAGACATCATCCGACTGGATGAAGATCGAGCGTCAGCGCGGCATCTCGGTCGTCACCTCGGTGATGACCTTCGAGTATGGCGGGCACGTCTTCAATCTGCTCGACACGCCGGGCCACGAGGACTTCTCGGAAGACACCTATCGCACGCTGACGGCGGTCGACTCCGCGGTGATGGTGATCGACGCCGCCAAGGGTATCGAGGCGCGGACCAAGAAGCTGTTCGAGGTCTGCCGGCTGCGCGACATCCCGATCGTGACCTTCATCAACAAGGTCGATCGCGAGACGCGCGATCCCTTCGACCTGATCAACGAGATCGAGACGACGCTGGCGCTCGACGTCGCGCCGATGACCTGGCCGGTCGGGCGCGGGCGCGACTTCGTCGGGACACTCGATTTCGCCTCGAATACCTTCCGTCGCAACCAGAAGGGCGACGAGAGCGACGCGGGAACCCCCGTTGCGGGCGAGGACGATCCGCTCTTCGACGAGCTCCTGCCGAACGGCCTTGCCGAGACCTGGCGCGAGGAGGTTTTCCTGGCGCGCGAGGGCCTGAAGCCGTTCGACCTGGAGTCCTTTCGCGAGGGCCATCTGACGCCGGTCTATTTCGGCGCGGCGCTGCGTGACTATGGTGTGCGCGACCTGATCGACGCGCTCGGCCGGCATGCTCCGAGCCCACGCGCCCAGGTCGCGGACAAACGCGCGGTGGAGGCGGAAGAGCCGAAGATGACCGGCTTCGTCTTCAAGATCCAGGCGAACATGGATCCTAACCATCGCGACCGCATCGCCTTCATGCGGGTCTGCTCGGGCAAGCTTTCGCGCGGCATGAAGGCGAAGCTGGTTCGCACGGGCAAGCCGATGCCGCTGAACGCGCCGCAGTTCTTCTTTGCGCGAGACCGCTCGATTGCCGAAGAGGCCTTTGCCGGCGACATCGTCGGCTTGCCGAACCACGGTACCTTGCGCATCGGCGATACGCTCACCGAGGGCGAGGACATCGTCTTCAAGGGCGTGCCGAGCTTCGCGCCGGAAATCCTGCGCCGCGTCAAGCTCAAGGACGCGATGAAGGCGAAGAAGCTGCGCGAGGCCCTGCAGCAAATGGCGGAGGAGGGGGTCGTCCAGCTCTTCCTGCCGCATGACGGCGCTCCGGCGATCGTCGGCGTGGTCGGCGCATTGCAGCTCGACGTGCTGAAGGAGCGCATGGATGTCGAGTATTCGCTGCCCGTCGATTTCGAGCCGTGCCAGTTCGCGATCGCGCGCTGGGTCTCCTCGGACGATCAGGCGGCGCTCGCAAAATTCGTCGCGCTGAAGCCGTCTTCGATGGCGGACGATCTCGACGGCGACCCGGTCTTCATGGCCTCGTCCCAGTTCACGTTGAAATACGATGCGGAGCGCGTCCCGGAGATCACCTTCTCCGACGTCAAGGACTATCAGAAGGTCGCGAAGGCCTGAGATTCTCCCTCTCCGAGGAGAGGGAGAAGACAGGACGGGGATCGGCGACGCGCCTCATCCCCGTTGTTGCCTCTTGAGGATGCGGCGCGGCCGAGCTCTGCGCTCGCGCGGGCCGACCAGCGGGCTTATCCCGCGCGATTGCCGGAGACGATCGCCAGGGCCTCGACGAAGCGATCGAGATCCGCCTCCATGATGTAGGGGGCCGGCGAGATCCGGATCGTATTGCCCTTGGCGACGCCGCCGCGGCGAACGGTCATCACCTTGTGCTTGTCGCGCAGCTCCGCAACGATCGCATTGGTCTCCGCAGGGCTGCGCTTGCCGGCCAGGGCGAACGAGGTGATGCCGGCCACCATGCCGGGATCGTCCGGGGTCTGGATCTCGACGCCTTTGAGTTCGCGTGCCTTCGCGACCCAGTGATTGCGCAGGTGGCGGTAGCGCGCCTCCTTGGCCTCCGGGCCGATCTCCTGATGCAGGGCGAGTGCGGCAGGGACCGCGAGCTGCGCTGCGAAGTTCGGCGTGCCGGTATGGATCCGCGAGCGGACATCGTCGGCCTTGAAATCCTCGTCGGCCATATAGGGGTCGATATCGCCGAGCCGGTCCTTAGCAATGTAGAGCAGGCCGACACCGAGCGGCGCGCCGATCCATTTGTGCAGGTTGAAGCCGATGAAATCGACGCCGAGATCCCGGGCCTGAAAGGCGACCTGGCCCCAGCTATGGGCCGCGTCGAGGATGACATCGGCGCCGCGCGCCTTGGCCATCGCAGCCAGTTCCTTGACCGGCATCATCAGCCCGGTGCGATGGCTGATATGGGTCAGCAGGAGAAGCTTCGTCCTGGGATTGGCCTTGAGCGCTGCGTCATAGGCGTCGAGCACGGCCTGGCGCGTGGCGGGCTCCGGGATGTCGAACCTGACGACATCGACACCGCGCCGAGCCTTCAGCCAGTTCATCGCATACTGCATCGAATCGTAGTCGAGATCGGCATAGAGCACGGTGTCGCCGGGCTTGAGCTTGTTGTAGCCGGAGATCAGCGCCTGCAGCGCCTCGGTTGCGCCCCGCGCCAGCGCGATCTCCTCGCGCGCAACGCCGAGGAATGCGGCGAGTGGGGTGCGGACATTGTCGAGATCGGCGCCGATCCTGCTGCGGGCATAGACCGTGTTCTCGAAGTTCACGAAGTCGGTCAGGCGCTTGTACTCGGCCTTCACCGGCTCGGCCATGATGCCCCAATAGCCGTTCTCGAGATTCACCATGTCGGGCGTGACGCTGTAGAGGCCGCGCACGATGTTCCAGTAGCTCGTGTCCGTGCCGGGATTGACGGTCGGAAATGCCGGCAGGCTGCGCGCGGCGGCAGGCATCGGCTGCGGTATCAGCGCTGCGGCGCCAAGGCCGAGCAGAAGCGTGCGGCGATTCGTTTCGAAGGCTTGGCCGGTCATGAGCGTCATCTCCTCGCTGATGCCGCGCAGAGCTAACGATGGGCTGTTGCAGACCTGTGACGATCCACCGGATTGATCGTGGGCCTTGTCCCCCAGCGGGCTCGGAAGCACCGGGTCGGGCTACCAGCGCGCTCAGGTTTCGCGGCCGCACCCGAAYACGGCCCAGAGATTGGCTCCCATGGCTTCAGGACGCCCGAGGAAGAGGCGGGCCATGCCCTTCGTGCGCTGCAAGCGCGCGCAGCCACGACACCATTCAGGGCGACGGCATGCGTTCCCACGGCTGCGGCCTGTTCCAGCCCTGAAGCTGCTGGAACGACCGGCAATTCGGGACCCTTTCCGCTGCCGGTCAAAGGCGGTGGAAAAGGGGGGCACGTGCGCCTGCTGGCTATGGCACGGGCGACCCTGCGCTAGGCGTGCCCGGCCTTCAGCGCCTGGTCGAGGTCGTTGTAGAGGTCCTCGACATCTTCGATGCCGGTCGAGAGGCGCAGTAGATCGACCGGGCAGGGCGAGCCTGCGCCCTCGATCGAGGCGCGATGCTCGATCAGGCTCTCGACGCCGCCCAGCGAGGTGGCGCGCTTGTAGAGCTCGACATGCGCCGCCGCCTTGATCGCCGCCCTCTCGCCGCCGGTGACCTGGATCGACAGCATATAGCCGAAGCCGTTCTGCATCTGGCGCGCCGCGATGTCATGGCCCGGATGCTGTGGCAGGCCGGGATAGAGCACGCGGGCCACCAGCGGGTGGGCGGAGAGCTTCTGGGCGAGCGTCATGGCGGAGGCCGTCTGGCGTTCCTGGCGGACGTGAAGGGTGCGCATGCCGCGCATCAGCAGATAGGCCTCGAAGGGGCCGAGAACGCCGCCCTGCATCTTGCGGACTGTTTTCACGCGGTTCCAGAAGGCGTCATCCTCGCGGGCGCAGAGGGCGCCGGCGACGACGTCGGAATGGCCGTTCAGCACCTTGGTGGCAGCGTGCATGACGATGTCGGCACCGAGCGTAAGCGGCCGGGTATGGACCGGGGACGCGCAGGTCGAATCGACCGCAAGCTTCGCACCGGCCGCATGGGCGATCTCGGCGGCGCCGGCGATGTCGGTGATGGTCCAGAGCGGGTTCGAGGGCGTCTCGGCCCAGACCAGCTTGGTGACGCCTGGCTTTACGGCGGCCTTCAGCGCGTTGAGATCATCTGTCTCGACGAATTCGATCTTCAGGCCCCAGCGCGTGGCCTCGGTCAGCAGCCAGGAGCGAAGCGCCCAGTACATCACCTTCGAGGCGACGACATGATCCCCCGGCGAGAGCGCCTGGAAGACAGCCGTGGCGGCCGCCATGCCCGAGCTGAAGAGCAATGCCCCCGCCTTCGCCTCTTCCAGCATCGCGAGCACGGTTTCCGCCTCGCGCACCGTCTCGTTGTCCGGGCGTCCATAGACGAAGCCGGAGGAGTAGCCGTTGTCCTCGTCGCGGATATAGGTCGTGGCGATATGGATCGGCGTCACGACGCCCTTGGTGAGCTGATCGATCTTGCCCATGGCCTGGGCGGCCAGCGAACGGGGATGAAGCGGGCGCTTGGTCATGGAGCGATTCCGGAAAGGTTCCATGAGGAACGGGAATGTCCATCTGGCGCAGGCATGGGGGTTGGCGCAAGGGTCTCGGCTTGCCGATGCCGCAGACGCACCCCATGCTGGGGGCATGAGCACTTTGTCGAGCAAGGCCGGATCTTCGCCGAGGCCGATCTGGGTCGATCTGCTGATTGCGATCGTCCCGGTGGTCGCCGCCTCGCTGCTGGGCAGCGCGGCCACCGTTCCGCAAATCCCAGGCTGGTATGCGACGCTTGCCAAGCCGCCATTCAACCCGCCGAACTGGCTGTTCGCGCCGGTCTGGACGGCGCTGTTTGCGATCATGGCGTTGAGCGTCTACCGCATCCTCCGACTGCCGGCAGAGACGCCCGGCAAGTCCGGGGCGCTGATCGCCTATCATGTCCAGCTTCTGCTGAACGTGCTGTGGTCATTCGGATTCTTCGGAATGCAGAGTCCGCTCGCCGGGATCCTGGTGATCCTGCCGCTGCTGGCGATGATCCTGATCACGATCAAGCGCTTCGCTCCGCTCGATCGTCTCGCGGCGAACCTGTTCTGGCCCTATGCCGCCTGGGTGTCCTTCGCGACCGTGCTGACAATCTCGATCTGGTGGCTGAACCGGTAGATGTCCGCTCGGTTCAGCCGAAGGCGACGTCGAAGATCAGCTTGACGTTCAGGGCGATGATGATCGCTGCGATGACGAAGGCGCTCGCCGTCAGCCAGCGCGGCGAGACCAGTTCGCCCATCTTCTTGCGCGACGCCGTGAACATGACGAGCGGCACGATGGCGAAGGGCAGCTGGAAGCTCAGGATCACCTGCGAGAGGATGAGCAGCTTGCCGGTCTGCGCTTCGCCATAGACGATCGTCACGACGATGGCAGGGATGATGGCGACCAGGCGCGTGACCAGGCGGCGCAGCCATGCCGGCAGCTTGATGTCGATGAAGCCTTCCATGACGATCTGTCCCGCCATGGTCGCGGTCACCGTCGAGTTCAGGCCGCAGCAGAGCAGCGCGATGGCGAAAAGCGATGGCGCGATCGAGGCGCCGAGCAGCGGGGCGAGCAGTTCATGCGCGCGCCCGAGTTCGGAGACGGTGTTCTGACCGGTCTTGTAGAAGGTCGCGGCGGCGAGGATCAGGATCGCTGCGTTGATAGTCAGTGCGAACATCAAGGCGACGGTCGAATCCAGTGTCGCGTATTTCAGCGCCTCGCGCTTCTCCGGCAGGCTGCCGCCATAGGCGCGGGTCTGCACGATGCCGGAATGCAGATAGAGGTTATGCGGCATCACCGTCGCGCCAATGATGCCGAGCGCGAGGTAGAGCATGTTGGGATTGGTGACGATGTCGGTCGTCGGGGCAAAGCCGCGAATGACCTGGCCCCAGTCCGGATCGGCGAGTGCGATCTGGACGGCGAAACAGACGGCGATGACGCCCAGCAGCGTGATGATGAAGGCTTCGATCCAGCGAAAACCCTTGGTCTGCAGCCAGAGGATGACGAAGACATCGAGCGCGGTGATCAATACGCCGATTTCGAGCGGAATTCCGAAGAGCAGATTGAGGCCGATTGCCGTGCCGATGACCTCGGCGAGGTCGGTCGCGCAGATCGCCAGTTCCGCAAAGATCCAGAGCGGCCACGAAACCCAGCGCGGATAGGCATCACGGCAGGCCTGCGCAAGGTCCCTGCCTGTCGCGACCGCCAGCCGCGCGCAAAGCGACTGCAGGATGATCGCCATGATATTGGAGACGAGTGCGACGACCAGCAGCGCGTAGCCGAACTGCGCGCCGCCCGCGAGCGAGGTCGCCCAGTTGCCAGGGTCCATGTAGCCGACGGCCACCAGATAGCCCGGCCCGAGAAATGTGAGGAACTTGCGCCAGGGAGTGGCCTTGGCCGAAACCGGGATCGATCGAAAGACGTCCAGCAGCGACGGATCACCCCGCGGCCGTTGCCACCCGGCGGGGTGTGCCGCGTCCGCGACATCCTTCGACGTGCTCACGACATCGATCGTCATGCTCGACCCCGACCTGCAATTCATTTGCAAGAGCAGGATGACAGGTCGAGCAAAACCCGTCAATGCAGCTGCAACTCGGTTGCAATAAATGCCGCGACGAAAGTCTGCGGCTGTCGCCAAAGGTCGGCATTCTCCGGCCCGATGAATCGCCTGGAGCGCGTGATACCGGTATAAGCGCGATGTTCAGCCGATCGAGCGTTCGATCACGCGCATGACCGTGGTGCGCAATTCGGCGATGGTGAAGGGCTTCGTCATCACTTCCGAGACGATTGCCTCCAGGCTCTTGGCGCGCTCACGCTGCTCGGCATAGCCCGTCATCAGCATGATGGGCAGGTCCGGAAACTCCTGTTTGGCGGCGAGCGCGAGCGCGATCCCGTCCATCAGCGGCATGCGGATATCGGTGAGCAGGAGGTCGAAACGCCCCTTCTCGGCCATGAGAATCTCCAGCGCTTCGGCGCCGTCGCCCGCCATCATGCAGACATGTCCGTCAAGCGTGAGACCGCGCGCCACCAGGGCGCGCAGGCTTTCCTCATCGTCGACGACCAGAATACGTGACATCGTTCAGATACCTGGAAGGCCGGCCTGATCGGCAGTCTCGATGACGCCGACATAGGGCAGCTGTCGATAGGAATGTGCGACATCCATGCCGTAGCCGACAACGAAGTAATCGGGACAGTCGAAGCCGACATAATCGGCCTGGATGTTGACGGCGCGCTTGGCCGGCTTTTCCAGGAGCACCGCTGTGGAAACGCGCGATGCGCCACGGGCGGCCAGCAGGTCCTTGGCGAAGGCGAGGGTTCGGCCGGATTCGAGAATGTCGTCGACCAGCAGCACCTGACGGCCACGAACGTCGCTCTGCACGTCGCGCAGGATTTCGACCTGCCCGGAGGAAATGGTCGCAGCGCGATAGCTCGAGAGATGGACGAATTCGACCTGCGGCGTCATGCCGGCGCGATGCATCGCCCGGATGAGGTCGGCGACGAACATGAAACTGCCTTTGAGCACTGCGACGACCAGCAGGTCGGGCGGGTAGGCGGCAGCGATCTCGCGTGCCATTTCCTCGTTCCGCTTGGCGATCGCGGCCTCTTCGTAGAGCACCCGGATGCGTAGGGGCTGAGTCATCGTCGTCAGTGTCCTTTCGGGTCTCGCCGGATGCCGGCCGCCCGTTTGGCGCAGCACGCTGCGCAGTCTGGTTCCAATCGCAGGTTTATACGATCGCTTGCAGCGGGATAGTGCGGCGAGGTGAAGGCGCGGGCAACCGGTATAGAGGGTCTGGCCAGCCGAATCGCGCACGGCGACCTCGATTTGCGGCACTTTGGCGACGGTCTTGGTGATGTTGGTGACATCGCCCTCGACCACCAGGAAGCGGCCTTGCGCGTCCTGCACGACCCCGCTCTCGATGCCCGTCAGGCTGAGGCCGCGCACGTTCACCGGCAGGCCGAWCTTCTCGAAGACGACAGCGAGCTGGGGAGCGCCACGGACCGCCACGTCCCGTTTCCAGACAAGCAGCCCGAGCACGGCGAGACCGCCGATCGCGAGCGCCGGCGCAGCCATGGCTCGCATCCGGGTGCCCAGCGGCACGGGGGCGGCCTTTCGACCTGTGCGCGCAGAACGGCGACCGCGCGGCCTGGCTCCAGGGCGGCTTGGTTCATCGCCTTCGGCCAGGGCCGCGCGCTCGGCTGTGAGTGCGGACACCTGTTCCTCGATCTCGGCAGCGCGGCGCAGCTCTTCGTCGAGCAGCGCGGTCGTTTCCTCGCTGCTCGGCGCATCGGGAAATGTGACCGGCTGGGGCTCCGCCTCGACATGCCAGCGCGTCTCGCATTTGGCGCAACGCACCTTGCGCCCGGACGGGCCAAGTTTGGCCGCATCGAGTTCATATTGGCTGGAGCAGGACGGGCAGACGATCAGCATGGTTTGGCGAATGACTCTTTCGCAATGGCACCGGTACGCGCGGCTCAGGTGCCGCTGCAGATTTCTTCCCTGGCGCAGCGCGATTCAAGCTCTCGCGTGCGGCTCGTGGAGGTCTCGACCCATTGGAGGGATTTATGGTTAACGCCCCGTGAAGAACCTGTACTGCATGGTTTGAAGATCGGCCGGCTTTCCGCCGGCACCGGCTTGCGGTGTAGGATCGCGGTCGAGATTCGCAAGGGATGCCCGCGACTGCCGGGCTTGCTCCGAAGGGACGAGGGCTTGGTTCGGTTCGAGAATGTCGGTCTGCGTTACGGCATGGGCCCCGAGGTGCTGAAGGACATCAACTTCAGCATCGCGCCGCGCTCGTTCCAGTATCTGACCGGCCCGTCCGGCGCCGGCAAGACGACCCTGATCCGGCTCGTGCTAATGGCTCTGAAGCCGACGCGCGGGCTGGTGAACCTGTTCGGCCAGGATGTGTCGCGGCTGGATGCGACGACGCTCACGGCCTTCCGTCGCCGCATGGGGGTGGTGTTCCAGGATTTTCGCCTGCTCGATCACCTCACGGTCTACGAGAATGTCGCGTTGCCGCTGCGCGTGCTCGGCAAGGAAGAGACGAGCTACCGCGCGGAGGTCGTCGAACTGCTGCGCTGGGTCGGTCTCGGCGAGCGCATGCATGCCGTACCGACCATTCTCTCGGGCGGCGAGAAGCAGCGCGCCGCGATCGCGCGCGCCTTGATCGGGCGGCCGGAGTTGTTGCTGGCGGACGAGCCCACCGGGAAKGTCGACCCGGCGCTCGGCCGGCGATTGCTGCGCCTGTTCATGGAATTGCAGTCGCTCGGGACCGCCGTCGTGATCGCAACCCACGATCTCGCGCTGATGGAGCTCTATGATGCTCCGCGCCTTGTCATTGCCGACGGCCATCTTCATGTCGACAGCTGACTTCGAGCAGGATGGGGAACCGCGTGAACGCGCGCTCCCACTCAATCTCCGACGGGACCAGCCGCTGGTTCCGGTCGATTCGGCTGCCGGCCGGGCGCTGGTCGCGGTGATCGCGATCCTGACCTTTCTCGCGGCCCTCAGTGCCGGCGCGGCGCTGCTCGCCGCACACGCCTCCGAGCAGTGGCGCGGTGCCGTCGCCAATGAGATGACGATCCAGATTCGGCCGGACACACGCCGCAATATCGAGAGCGACGTTGCGCGCGCGGTCGAGATGGCACGTGCCGTTGCCGGCGTCGACGAGGTGCGCGCCGTACCGAAGGCGGAGTCGGACAAGCTGCTCGAGCCCTGGCTGGGCGCGGGGCTCGATCTCGTCGAACTGCCGGTGCCGCGGCTGATCGTGTTGAAGCTGCGCAGCGGCAATTCGGCGGAAATCGCGGCTTTCAAGGAAACGCTGCGGCGCGACGTCCCGACCGCGAGCCTGGACGATCACCGCCTCTGGCTGCGCCGCCTCTCGACCATGGCCAACACCATCATCCTTGCCGGTGTCGTCGTCGTTCTGCTGGTCCTGACCGCCGCGGCGCTGGCCGTGGCCTTTGCGACGCGCGGAGCAATGGCCGGCAGCCGCGACAGCGTCGAGGTCTTGCATCTTGTCGGAGCTGATGATGACTTCATCGCGCGGGAATTCCAGGCGCGGTTCGTCAGGCTCGGGCTCAAGGGGGGCGCGGCTGGAGGGCTTGCTGCAATCGTGGCCATCGCCATTCTGGGCTGGCTCGCCTCCAGCTGGAGTTCGTCGCCGGGGTCAGAGCAGATTCAGGCCATGTTCGGTGCTTTCGAGATCGGCTGGTCGGGTTATGCCGCTGTGCTTCTGGTGGCGATGGTGGTGGCGGCGATATCCGGTCTCGTTTCGCGGTTTACCGTGCGCCATTATTTGCGGGTGCTGGGGTAGTGAAGTCTTAATCTCTGGGGCGGAGGACGACTTTTCACGTCGCCCTTATGCCCGATTGCCGGTTTAGCCTGGCAAGACATGGTGATGATGGGAATCAGACACGGACAGCTGCCGGTGAGGGGGGGGGACAACGCGATGTCGCCGACCGCGACGAGCAGGAGGAGCTCTGCAGGAGTCTGGGCATGGCGCCTGACCCTTGCCGTTGCTGCCCTGCTCGCGCTCGCGCTCGCCGGCGGTTATGCCGGTTTCATTGCCAGGATCGAACAGCGCGAGCCGACGGTCGCGCCGCGTACGGATGCGATCGTCGTCGTGACCGGCGGGGCCCAGCGCGTCGGCGATGCCATCGGCCTGCTCGGGGCCGAACGTGGGTCGCGCTTGCTGATCAGCGGTGTCAACGAGCGCACCGGCCGTGAGGAGCTTGCAAAGCTCAATCCCTCCGCGCGCGAGCTGCTCGGCTGTTGCGTCGATCTCGACTATCGCGCCCGCAACACCATCGGCAATGCCATCGAGGCACGCCGCTGGGTCCGCAGGCACGACTTCAAGTCACTGCTGCTGGTGACCTCCAATTATCATATGCCGCGGGCGCTGGCCGAGTTCAGCCACGCCATGCCAGGCGTTCGCGTCGTGCCGCACCCGGTGGTGACCGAGCATATCGATGCATCGAGCTGGTGGAACGAATGGCGCGTCGCCAGGGTGCTCGTCCCGGAATATGTGAAATACTTGGTGGCGCGGCTACGCAGCATGCTGGAGGACGATCCGGAAACATCGCGCCTGTCGGTGATCATCGGCGGGCGAAAGCCGGTCTCCTCCAAGCCTGCCAGCGTGCTCGGCCCCGAGAACGAAAAGCGCACGCGCCTGGGGGCGGAGGAGCGCGGCGCTTGACGTCGGCGAGCCGGCGCGCTCTTTGCGCGCCATGCTCGTGCTGCGCTCGCTCCTTTTCAACGTCCTGTTCTATCTGAACCTGATCCTGTGGCTGATTTTCGCGGCGTTGCCCGCGCTTGTCCTGCCGCGGCGCTATATGCTGTGGGTCGCCCTGACCTGGGCGCGCAGTGCGTTGTGGCTCATGCGGGTGACGGCTGGAACCCGCTATGAGATTAGCGGTCTCGAGAATATTCCGCAGGGCGGCATGATGGTGGCCGCGAAACACCAGTCGTTCTGGGAGACCTTTGCGCTCGTCACTATCTTCCAGGACCCGGTCTTCATCCTGAAGCGTGAACTGACCTGGATCCCGTTCTTCGGCTGGTGCCTGTGGAAGATGCGCATGATTCCGGTCAATCGTGGCGCGCGGGCACGGGCTCTCTCGCATGTGACCCGCCGCGCCAAGGTCGAGCTTGGCCAGAACGGCCGCCAGCTCCTGATCTTCCCGGAAGGAACGCGCCGTCCGGCCGGGGCGCCGCCGGCCTACAAGTTCGGCGTCGCACATCTCTATGCCGAGCTCGGCGTGCCCTGCGTGCCGGTCGCGCTCAACTCGGGGCTCTACTGGCCGCGCCGCAAATTCCTGCGCCGCCCTGGAACGATTCGCGTCGAGATCCTRCCGCCGATCCTGCCCGGCATGTCGAAGGAAGCTTTCCAGGCGCAGTTGCAGGATCGCTTCGAGACTGCCAGCKACAGGCTGCTCGCCACGGGGCGCGGCGAACTCGCCAGGATCGGGCAGGACCCCCTCGCTTAGACGAGCCCCGGTGGCGCATTCCGCCCGCAAGGCGGGCCATGCTTGACAGGTGTTCAAATTTGTTCTCTTTTTGTTCGGAACAAAGGAGGAACAAATGCCTGTTCTCGCCCTTAAGCTGGACGAATGGAGCATCGAACCCGGTGCGGATGCGCGCGAAATGCCGCTGCGCAGCACCGCAGGGTTGGGCGAGCGTCGCTTCACCGCCTGGCGTGGTCGATCAGGGCGCCGCTATGTCGCCTCGGTCTTTTCGGTCACGGACGATCATGCTCTCGGCTTCAGCGATGCCGTGCTGCTCGCGGTATCCGAGGACCGGCAGATTATCGCGGCGCGCGAGAGCGGTCCCTTCGGGATTGAAGCTGCGCTGACGCGCTGGCGCCGGTCCGTCGTGCTTGCCGGGGCGAGCGAGATCCATATCCATCTGCTCGCCGAGGACGGCTTGAGACGCCGGGCTGCATTGCTCGACCTGATGCCGCAGGTGTGAGGCTTAGAGCGGCGGGCGTGGCTCGGGCAGACCGGGTGCCAGCACATGAGCCAGATGGCTCAGGACCGGGTCGAAGATGCCCATCTTGCGCAGGTGATCATGCGTGCGCAGGACATAGTCGGGGTTCTCTCCGGAGCTTCCGCGGCCCTGGCGCACCAGTTTGAGCAATTCCTCGGCCGGCAGGCGGCCAGCATATTGCAGGTGTTTGCGGTCGGCCACATAGACCAGCGCCCGGATGCGGCGGCCGTCCTCGAGCCTGACGGGCAGATGGCGTTCGAGATAGACGGAGGTCGCCTGCTCGCGCTCGCGCAGATAGGCGATGGTCCCGGCGGCATGGGGGGGCGCCACCCTGAAGGCGAGCCCTCGGCAAATGCCGCCACGATCGAGCCCAAGCACGAGGCCCGGCCGTTCCGGGGTGCCGCGATGGACATGCGAGAAGACGCAAAGCGAGCGATGATAGCCGTTGAGTCGGGCCGCCACGCTTTCCTCGAAGGCGAAGCCGGGGCGCCAGATCAACGAACCGTAGCCGAAGACCCACAGATCGTCAGAAGCTGCATTCGCTGTCATCGTTATCCCACAGTTTCGCCGTCAGAAGCTGCTTGACGAAGGAAGCGTTCGAATCGGCCGAGAGAATGGCGGGTCTGGCGCTTCCTGCGACCGGGAGCTAACAATCCGGCCGCTTTCGCGCAATGGATCGCTGCTGCATGACCGACCTCCCTTCCGAGCGCCGCCGAGGCCGCTTCTGGCTTTATGCGCCCTTCGCCCTGCTCGTGCTGCTGGCCTTGGCCTGGTTCGGCTTCTGGTTCGTCGTCAAAGGGCGGGTGGTCGAGGGACTTGACCGCGTTGTTGCCCGCGAGGCGCAGATGGGCCGAACGTGGACATGCAGCGATCGCTCCGTCGCAGGCTTTCCCTTTCGGATCGAGGTCCGCTGCGCGGGGTTGACGCTGACCTCGTCGCGCTGGGGCGATACGGTCAAGGTCGAGACTGGCCCGAGTGTGGCGGTCGGACAGATCTATACG
>NZ_JBFTZN010000086.1:0-26799 GCF_056406775.1 Allobosea sp. P1_A7 | reverse complement strand
GTCAGGCGGCGCGCGGCGGGTAGACCTCGTGGATCACATCGTCGATCCAGAGCGTTGTCAGCGCGGGAATCTCATGGATCGCGGCGGTGAAATCCCGACCGTCGAAGCTATAAGTGACGGCGCCGAGCGTGCTTGAACCGGCCATGCCGGGCTGCAATTCGGGGCCGACGACGAAGCCCGAGGACGGCCCCCAGATGTAGCGCGTGCCATCGATCATGAAATCATGGGCCCGGTGCAGATGGCCGCTGGCGACGAAGGCGACGTCATGCCTCCGCACGAGATCGAGCAGATGGGCCCGGGGCCTCGGCGGCACGCTCCAATAGCCCTTGTCGCCTTCATCCGGCGTCTCGACGAAGAGCGGCCGGTGCAGGAACCAGCCGAGACGGCGCCCCTCGGCCTCGGCGATCTCGCGCTCGAGCCAGGCGAGCTGGCGCTCCTCATCCGCCTCGTCGCTGCCGAACAGCATGGAATTCAGGCCGATCAGCCTGAAGCCCTCGATATCGCGGCTCCAGAAATCCGCGCCGAGATGGCTGCGCCAGCGCGCGAGACGCTCTGCATTGACCGGCTGATGCGGATGCCAGGCCTCGCCGACATCATGAT
The DNA here is from genome assembly GCF_056406775.1 of Allobosea sp. P1_A7. Lineage (NCBI taxonomy): Bacteria > Pseudomonadati > Pseudomonadota > Alphaproteobacteria > Hyphomicrobiales > Alloboseaceae > Allobosea > Allobosea sp. P1_A7. Next base: position 26,199 of record NZ_JBFTZN010000086.1, on the reverse strand, counting down.
TGCCGGGAATGCTCAGCACCGGCAAGCCGAGCCCGTCCAGCAATTCGCGGCAATGGCGCATATCCTCGTCGACATCGGCGCCATCGACCGTGACATCCCCGGTATGAATGACGAGGTCCGGCCCCTGCCCCGCCAGCCAGGCTCTCAGCGGCTCCCAGTTGCAGGCAAAATGCGGCTTGCCCGGGCTGAGATGGGTGTCGGAAATCTGCACGAGCCGCTGCATGGTCCCCTCCCAAAGGGCGCTCCCGGTAGGAAGCGGCCTGCCGCCGTCAGATGCAGGGCAGTGCTTTTGCAGTGGATCATACAAATGAATGTTTTATGACACAAATGTATTTTGCGAGATGACGTGGCTTGCCGCGCGGGCGTTGTGCACCGGGCTGGAGGCGCTCGGTCACCGCAGGTTCGGCCGGCTGAGGGGGGATCAGAGGGTGGCGCCGACCACGCGCCCCTCAGCGGCGCCTGCGCCGGACCGAACGCCCGGCCTTGATCTCTAGCCTACGGAACCGCACGCCTCGCCCACGCCAGAGATCGCCCACGCGGCGCGGGGACGAGCCGCCTTGCCCTCTCCGTTCGCAGGCGTTCGACTTTGCAGCCACACCCGTCCGTATTGCGTCAAGTTCCAACATTCGGCGCCTGTTGCTGAGCGGACATTCGCCGCAACATTGGAGCCAAGGGCACCTTACCAAATCGCAATCCGGACCCAGACCGAAACCGATGAAGGACGAAGCTTCAATGCACGGTGCTTGAGAGCAGCTTGCGGGGCAGCGAGCTCATTCTCCTGCAGCCATCGGTTTCGACTACGATGGTTTCGCTGAATCCCAGGCCGCCGGCCGTCACATACATGTGAAAGACCATGCCCTCTTCGAGTCTCCAGCGCGCGTTCGGCAGGAACACGCGAGAGAAGTCGCTGGGCCGCGGGGTGCGGGCGTAGAGGCCGAGCGTGTAGCCGGTGACGTTATCGTAGGCAGGACGCAAACCCTCACGAAGCACGGCTTCACGCAGCACGGCATCGATCTCGCAGGCCAGGGCGCCCGGACGCATGGCTGCGAACTGCTCGTCCTGGAGCGCGACCAGACGCTCGGCGAGCAGTGAAAGTCCACGCTCGTCCCCGCCGATAAGCACCGGACGCATCAGTCGGGCGCCGTAATTGCGCAGTTTCGGGATCAGTTCGACATGGAGGATGTCGCTCTCGCCGAGCGGCTGCGCCGTCATCACGCCGTGCAGGAATTCGTGGTCGCCAATGCCGGGCAGGATCGGGCCGGTTTCGCCTGTATCGGCGCCGTTCTCGAGAAAGCAGGCAGCGGCGACGGCTGAGGCTGCCCTTGGCGAAAGCCCGGGCCGCGCCCTTTCCGCGATTGACCTCATCGCCTTGTCGGCGATGCTGGCGGCCTGGCCGATCTGGTTGATCTCGGCCGGCGACTTCACGGCCCGGAGCAGGTCGCTCGCCTGCGGCAGGTCGACAAAGCGAGCCTGCGGCAGAAGCGCCGCGAACCGGTCGCGCGTCGCGGCCGTAAAGCCATAGGAGAGATGATCGGCGCCGATCCGCGCGTTGCCGAGGCCCCGTCGACGGATTTCATCGGCCATCACGGCGTGGGGCTCAGCCGTATCGGGAAACCCGACGATATCGGCAAACGAACAGGCGGCGCGGCAGGGCCCGGCGTCGAGCTCCCGCAGGACGAACCACGGCTCGCCCTCGAGCGGCAGGAAAGCCGCGCGATACATTGTCTCCGAGACCGTGAAGCCTGTCAGCCATGCCAGGCATTCGGCATGGTCGACCAGCAGAAGCTCCGCGCCGACTTCCGCCATCGCGGCGCGGGCACGCGCCACCCGCCCCGCAAATTCCTCGCGCGAGAAGAGCGGGCTCACGCCACCTCGCAGATATCCAGGATGGTCAGCATGTAGATGCGGACCATGTCGAGGAAGTCGCGGATCTCGACGCGCTCGTCGGGCATGGTGTTGTAGCGCCCGCCGGGCCCGCAGACGATGCCTTCCATACCGGCTTCGGCATAGAGATGGCCGGCATCGGTGCCGAAGAAGCCCGGCGGCTTGATCGCGCCGGTCGGCTGCTTTTCGCCGCGCACCGCCTCATAGGCCGCATTGACCGTCTTGACGATGCGCGCGTCCCTGGCGACCTCGAAGGCCGGCATCGACTGGTGGCCTTCCTTCTTCTCGATGCGGATCGTGGTCTTCAGGCCGGGGAAGCGGGCCTCCAGCGCGGCGAGCTCGCGCTGCATGTCGGCGAGCGCGCCTTCTTGCGTCTGGCCGGGCGCATAGCGGCCGGAACCCTTGAGCTTGCAATAGTCGGCGACCTGCGGCGCGCGCCACTCGTGCAGTTCCTTGCCGAGCGCGCCATGGACGACGCCGACATGGACGCGGTTGATCGATTCATGCTCGGCGGTCAGAGCGCCGGAGAAGGTCATGCCGTTCAGCCGCGGGATCAGGTCGCAGGCCGCCATGACCGCGTCGACCGCCTGCTCGCGCTTCGAGAGATGGCGCGTGTTGCCGACGAGTTCGATGACGAAGGAGAAGGCGCAGGCGTGCATGGTCACGGCCTGCACGTCGGTCGGCTCGCTGTTGACGAAATAGTCGGCGCGGATGCCGCTGCGGATCGCAGCGACGGTGCCGACCCCGCCCTGAAGCTCGCCGACGACATAAGTCAGGACGACGTCGCCCTTCAGCTTCACGCCGGCATCGAGCAGCGTCTTCACCGCGCAATAGGAGGCCGCGTCGCCCGCCTTCATGTTGGATACGCCGATGCCGTAGATGAACTCGTCGTCGACGAGCCCGCCCCAGGGATCGACCGTCCAGCCCTCGGTTGCCGGGTTGGTGTCGAGATGGCCGTTGAACATCAGGCTCTTGCCGCCGCCTGTCCCCTTCCAGCGCCCGATGGCATTGGCGCGGCGGCCCTCATCGAAGGCCTGCGCCTCCGCCTCGATGCCCATCGCCTTCATCTGGTCGACGACATGATGGACGAGCGCCCGCTCGCCGTCGGTCTCGGAATAGCTCTTGTGCCTCGCCCAGTCTGAGAGGAGCGCGAGGCAGGCCTTCTCATCGAGGGAATGGATCAGGTCGCGGGGATTCATCGTCAGGGCCTCGAATGTCAGGCTGCCGCCGCGGCCGGAGCCGGCACGGCGTCGAGCAGGGAGCGGGTATAGGGGTGGAGGGTTCCGTCGGTCAGCGCGGTGACATCGACGAGGTCGACGAGGTCGCCGCGATACATCACCGCGACCCGGTGAGCGATCTGCCGCACCAGGTTGAGATCGTGGGTGATGAAGAGATAGGCCGTGCCGAAGCGCTTCTGCAGGTCGACCAGGAGCTCGACCACCGAGGCCTGCACGGAGACATCGAGCGCCGAGGTGATCTCGTCGCAGATCACGAGTTTTGGCTTCGAGGCGAAGGCGCGCGCGATCGCGACGCGCTGCTTCTCGCCGCCGGAAAGCTGATGCGGATAACGGTCCGCGAAAGCGGCCGGCAGCCTGACCTGCTCCAGCAGTTCGCCGATAGCAGCCGCATCCTTGCGCGCGCCCGGCTCGCCATAGAGTTCGAGCGGCCGCGACAGGATCTCGCGAATGCGCTGGCGCGGATTGAGCGAGGAATCCGGATGCTGGAAGATGATCTGGACGTCGCGGCGATAGGCGCGGTCCATGTCGTGGAGCCCCGCGATCCGGCGCCCGGCGAAGCGGATCTCGCCCTCGAAGCGGTTGAGGCCGGTCATCGCCCTGGCGAGCGTCGACTTGCCCGAACCGGACTCGCCGACGATGCCGAGGATCTCGCCCGGCATCACCGAGAGGCTGACCTCGCGATTGCCGGTGAACTGAGTGTTGGCGCGYCCGAGCAGCCGGCCGAGAAAGGGTTTGCGGCCGTAATGGACGCTGACCTTCTCGACCTCGACCAGCGGCGTGCCGGCGGCAGGCTTCGCCGTCTCGACGAGGCGGTGGTCGGGCCGGGGCACGGCGGCGAGCAGCTTTTGCGTATAGGCGTCGCGCGGGCGGGCGAAGACTTCGCCGACCGCGCCCTGCTCGACGATCTTGCCGCGATGGATCACCGCGACCTTGGTCGCGATCTGCGAGACGAGCGCGAGATCATGCGAGATATAGAGCGAGGCGACGCCGGTCTCAGCCTGCAGTTCCTTGAACAGGTCGAGGATCTGGCGGGCCGTGATCACGTCGAGCGCCGTCGTCGGTTCGTCGAAGATGATGCATTCCGGCTGGCAGGCGAAGGCGGTCGCGATGACGACGCGCTGCTTCTCGCCACCCGAGGCCTCGTGCGGATAGCGTCGCATCATCTGGCCGGGCACCTTCAGGCCGACATGGGCGAGACGCTCCTCGCCCTCGGCCCAGGCCTGCCTGGGCGTCAGGCCGCGATGGCGCACCAGCACCTCGGCCAGTTGCGTACCAAGCGAGAGCGTCGGGTTAAGCGAGGTGCTCGGATCCTGGAAGACCATGCCGATGCGCTTGCCGCGGATCGCCTCGATCTCGTCTTCCGAGACCTTCAGCAGATCCTGCCCGGTCAGCCGGATGGCACCGGCCTCGCGCGCGCTCTTCGGCAGGTGGCGCATGATCGCCCAGGCGAGCGAGGTCTTGCCCGAGCCGGATTCGCCGACGAGGCCGAGCACCTCGCCCCGGGCGATGGAGAGCGTCACGTCGTCGAGCGCGCGGGTAAAGCCCGCAGGCGTCGCGTAGTCGAGGCCGTAGCCGGCAATGTCGAGGATCGGGGTCGCCATCACCTCAGCTCCTCGGGTTCAGCGCGTCGCGCAAGCCATCGCCGAGCAGGTTGAAACCGATCGCGACCAGCGCGACGGCAAGGCTCGGCCACAGGATCATCCAGGGGCTCAGATGCATGAAGCGGCGGGCCTCCGCGACCATCAGCCCCCATTCCGAGGCCGGTGGCTGGGCGCCGAGCCCAAGGAAGGRGAGCGTCGCAAACAGCATCACCGCGAAGGCGACGCGGATCGTCATCTCGACGACGATCGGGGCGACGACATTCGGCAGCATCTCGCGCCCGACGATATAGGCGGCGCTCTCGCCGCGCGCGATGGCGGCGTTGACATAGTCCTGCTTGCGCACGGCGAGCGCGACCGAGCGTGTCACCCGCGCCATGCCGGGCRCGAAGGCGAGCGCGATGGCGAGAAGTGCGTTCATGCTGCTCTTGCCGAGCAGGTTCACGATCAGCAGCGCCAGCAGCAGGCTCGGGATCGACATGATGGCATCGACAGTGCGCATGATCGCCTCGTCGCTGCGCCCGCCGAGAAAGGCCGAGACCGTGCCGACCACGGCGCCGACCAGCGTGCCGAGCGCAGTTGCGATCACCGCCATGACGACCGTGGCGCGTGCCCCATGCAGCAGGCGGCTCAGGATATCGCGGCCATACTGGTCGGTTCCGAGCCAGAACTGCGCGCTCGGCGGCTTGTAGCGCATCAGCGGCGCCATCTTCTCGGGGTCGTAGGGCGCAAACCACGGCCCGACGATAACGGCGAGCAGGATCAGGCCGACGATGATCAGGCCGAGCGCACCTTGCGGCGAACGCAGCATCCGCTTGAGGATCTCAATCATACTGGATCCTCCGGTCGAGCCAGGCATAGGCGATGTCGGCGAGGAAATTGGCGACGGCGTAGGTCGTCGCAAGGATCAGCGCGCCGGCCTGGATGGATGGCAGGTCGCGCGCCTGGATCGCGACGATGATTTGGCGCCCGATGCCCGGCAGCGCAAAAATCTCCTCGACGACGATGACGCCGCCGAGCAGATAGCCGACATCGAGCGCGACGATGGTGATGGTCGGCAGCAGCGCATTGCGCAGCGCGTGCTTGAACAGCACTTGCCGCTTCGACAGGCCCTTGAGGCGCGCTGCGCGGATATAGTCGGAATGCAGCACATCGACCAGTTCGGAGCGCACCATGCGCGAGACATGGGCGATCAGGATCAGCGAGACGGTCAGCACCGGCAGGACGAGATGCCTGAGGCCGCGCAGCGGATCCTCGGTCAGCGGCACATAGCCCGTCGCCGGCAGCCATTGCAGCCAATCCGCCAGCACCAGCACGACGAGCGTGGCGGTGACGAATTCCGGAAGCGAAACACCGACATAGGAGAGAAAGCTCACCCCCAGATCGGCGGCCCGGCCGCGTCGCACCGCCGCGATAATGCCGAGCGGGATCGCCAGCACCAGCATCAGCACGATCGAGAACAGCGCCAGCAGCAGCGAGCGCCCGAGCGCCTCGAGCATTGCGGGCGCAACCGGCGACCGCAGCATCCGCCGGCAGGATCTGGGTGATCGCGAAGACGATCAGCGACACGACCAGCAGCGTGTAGCCTATCAGCAGGATCCTTTTGAGGATATAGGCGGGCGACACGCGCTTATGCCTCGCTTTTCGCTTGGAGCCGGATCCGATCAGATTGAATCAATCTGATCGGTGAAGCCGTCTCTCGCTTTGGAACGGGCTCAGCCGCGCTTCGGCGCGTTGGCGCCGAGCGAGACGAAATCCAGCCGGAAGACGGCGCCGCGCGGATGCAGCTGGTAGCCCTGTACCCAATCGCGCTGTCCGCCGAGCAGGTCGAAGAAAGCGGGAATGATCGAGGGCACCTCGTCATACATCAGCTTCTGCGCCTGCGCGTAGAGCGCGCGGCGCTTGGTCTCGTCGACCGTGGCGCGCGCCTCGAAGATCAGCTTGTCGAAGGCGGTATTGTTCCAGCGCGTCTCGTTCCAGGCAGCGTTCGAGGTGTAGAGCAGCGAGAAGATGGCGTCGGCCGTCGCCTGCATGTTGTAGAAGCCGACATAGAACGAGCCCTTCTTCCAGACCTGGTCGAGATAGGTCGCGTGCGGCATAGTCTCGACCTTGATGTCGAAACCGGCGGGCTTGGCCATCTCGCGCAGGGCCACGGCCAGCTGCGTGCGTTGGCCCGGACGATCCGAGGCGATCAGCGTCGCTTCCAGCCCCTTGGGATAGCCGGCCTCCGCCAGCAGCGCCTTGGCCTTGGCGATGTCGGCCTTCTTCGCCGGCAGCTCGGCGAAGAAGCGATAGGCCGGGCTGAGCGGGGTATCGTTGCCGGGCGAGCCAAAGCCCTCGGTGACGAAATCGACCATCGCGGCGCGATCGACGGTGAGCGCCAGCGCCTGGCGCACGCGCACATCGTTAAAGGGTTTTTGGTCGCAGCCGAAATTGACGTTGCAGAACTGGCCCGACGGCACGCGCAGCGCCTTGACGCCCGAGGCCTTCTGCAGCCGGCCGAACTCGGTCGGCGGCGTGGTGCTGATCAGATCGGTATCGCCGGCGATCAGCGCCGAGGCTTCGGCACTGACATCGGGGAAGACCACGACCTCGACCTTGTCGAGATAGGGCCGTGCCTTGTCGTAATAGGCCTCGTTGCGGGCGACCACGATCTGCCGCTCCGGCTCGAAGGAGACGAGCTTGAACGGGCCGGTGCCGATCGCCTGGCGGTCAAGCTTCTCCAGCCCGCCCTTGATGACGGCAGCCGGCACGATCTTGGCGTTGGTATAGGCTAGCGTCACCGGCAGATCGGCGAAGGGCGCCGACAGGGTGAAGACGACGGTCGCGTCGTCCTTGGCCGCGACCTTGGCGATCGGYCCGACATTCTGGCGTGCTGGCGAGGCAGTCTTGGCGTCGAGAATGGCCTCGAAGGTCGCGACCACATCGGAGGCCGTGCAAGCCGAGCCGTCATGGAAGGTCAGGCCCTTGCGGAGCGCGAAGCTCCATTCGGTCAAATCGGCGGAATTCGTCCAGGATTCAGCGAGATCGGGCTCGGCGCTCATGTCAGGATTCAGGCGCGTCAGGCCGGAATAGAGCAGTTCGGCAACGAGATATTCCGGGTTCACCCGGGTGACGAGCGGGTTGAGCTTGGAGACGGCCTGATCGACGCTGACGCGCAAGGTGCCGCCGCGCCGGGGCGCATTCTGGGCGAAGGCCGGCAGACCGGTCAGGCTAAGCCCGCCGAAGGCGGCGGAGGCGGCGAGGAAATCACGACGGTGGATGCTCGGCATGGAACGCTCCTTCAGCTTCGGGATATGAGAGGGGTCAGGCAAGGTCGGGGTTGAGCTCGGGCCTGAACTCGGCGGCGAGATAGGCGAGCACGGCGCGCGCCAGCGCGATGATGTCGGAGACCGTCGTGTACTCGCCCGGCGCGTGGATATTGCGGTCGGGGCGGCCGAGCCCGCCGAGCAGCACTTCCGACCGGCCGGTTGCGCGCTGGACCCAGCCGAAATCAGAGCAGCTCGCCGCGCCCCAGCGGCGGAAATCCTCCGGCGCATAGCCGAAGCCCGCGCCGACGGCGGCCTGCCAGCGCGGCCAGTGCGGCCCGGCCGGATCGCTGGTCGGAGCGAGATGTCCGATCAGCGCCGTCTCGACGGTCAGGCCGGGGACGGAAGCGACGGCGCGGCGCACCGTCTCCTCGATCTCGGCCAGCGCGTCCTCAAAAGCTTCCTCCGGCATGTAGCGGCGGTTTAGCGTGAGTTCGAGCAGGGCCGGCACCTGCCCGCCGGCCGTGCCGCCGCCAATGGTCGCGATGTTGAGCTGCGCGGCCAGTGCCGGTTTTCCCGGCGGTGGCGGCAGTGCGGACAGGCGGGTCGCCACCTCCGCCTTGAGACCAGCCAGCGCGTTCAGCAGCGGCAGCGAACCCTCGATCGCGTTGAGGCCGCTGCCGCGCCGGTTGCCTTCGCCGGCATGGACCGCCTGCCCGCGGACCCGCACCAGCAGGTTGAAGAGCCCGAAGCAGCCGGCCCAGATGCGCGCCTCGGCGCTGCCGTTGAAATTGATGATGGGAGCGTGGAGCCTGCCCAGCTCGGCGCCGACAGGGCCGTCGAGCCGGCCCTGCTCTGCGAGATAGCGGATGCCGGGATAGAGGCCGCCCTCCTCGTCGGTGCAGAACAGCAGCATCGGATCATAGGCGAGTGCGATGTTGCGGGCCTTGGCCGCCCGCAGCGCCAGCAGCACGGCTGCGATGCAGCCCTTCATGTCGGCAGCGCCGAGGCCGATCAGGCGTTCGCCATCGCGGGCCATCGAGAGCGGATCGGTCGTCCAGCCCGGTGCGGCCGGGACCGTGTCGACATGGAAATAGAGCCCGCAGACCGGCTTTCCGGTCTTGGCGGTCGCAATCAGATTCGTCCTGGTGCCAGCGGCCGGGCCGTTCGGGACACGCCAGAGCTCGTCCGGCACATCGACGCGCTCGGTTTCCAAGCCGAGCGGGCGCGTCAGCGCCTCTATCAGCGTCGCGAAGTCGCCATAGCCCTGCCCCGGCGGAAATGAGGTATCGACCGCGATCATCGCTCCGAGATCGGCGATCGCCGCCTCGACCGCCTCAGCAATCCAGGCGCCGGCGCGCTCCAGCCCCGCCGTCTCGCGCACAGCCTCGCGCGCCTCCTGCCCGTCACGGCTCATCGGACCGCCCTGCCCCGGCGCGGTGGCTGGGCGGCGCGGACGCGATCTGCCATGGAGATGGCTGAGGTAGCGGAGTGCATGGCCATTGGCGCTCAAGCAGCTTTCATATAAACTATATAGAAATAGGACTCAGCCTCATGCCTCCTGTCAATGCCAAAAAMGCGACCGCGCCTGCCGCGGGATTGATCAGCGGCGGCGACGTGGCGTCCACGCTGCCGAACCTCGTCTCCCTCGATTCCGCACCGCTCTATGAGCGCGTGAAGCGGCATATGTCGGAGGCGATCCTCGTCGGGGAATGGCAACCCGGCATGGTGCTGCCCAACGAAACCGCATTGGCGCAAGGGTTTGGCATCGCTGTGGGCACGGTGCGCCGGGCGATGAGCGACCTCGTTGCCGAGGGTTTGCTGTCACGTCGGCGCAAGACCGGCACGGTCGTCACCGGCCGCGCGCCGCATCATTCGCTGCGCTTCTTCTTCCAGTATTTCCGTCTCCACCGGGCTGACGGCAGCCTGGTGCGGTCGACAAGCCAGTTCCTGACGGTAGAGACGCGGCAGGCTACGCCCGAGCAAGCCCAGCGCCTACAGATCAGAGCTGGCGGTGTGGTCGCGATCCACCGCATTCGGCATGCGGACGGCCGCCCCGTCATGCATGACAAGTTGCTGCTCGCAGAAGAAAGAGTCCCRGGCCTACCCCGCGAGCCGGCAGCTCTGCCGCCGCTACTCTACCTTCATCTGCTGGAGCATTACGGCATTCGCATCTCAGCAGTTCGCGAGCAGATTACCGCTGAACTTGCCAATGATGAGGACATCGCCCTCCTCGATCTCGCCGGGCCGGAAGCAGTGCTCGCCATTGACGAGGTCGCCTACGATCAGGCGGGCCTGCCGACCATTCTCGGCCGGCATCGCGCCAGTACGCGCGCGCATGCTTACATCAATGAGGTTCGGTAGGCGCCGCAACCGGGCATGGGAGGGTCGGCCAAAAGCTGACGTTGGGTGCCTGCACGGGCTATATCGGTTGGCGGCCCATCAGGACGCGAACGTCCTGGCCAACGGTCAGCGCCTTCCTTGGGTGTGGCAGCGATTTACCCATCGCGCCGCAGATGGCCACCGTTGCGCGCGAATTGACGGCCGCCCAAAACGCCCTCCGCCGCATCGAGCCCCGTCTGATAGGCCCCGTGCGCAGTCGAGAAATCCTGCGTTGAACAGGCCTCGCCCGCGAAGAAGATGCGCTCGTCCCATGGGCTTGCCAGAATGGCGCGCGCCTCGACGCAGCCGGGGAGCGCGTGGCTGTAGGAGCCCCTGATGAAGAGCGATTTCGCCCAACGCGTCTGGGCGACCGGTTTCAGCCGGCGGCGGATGCCGGCGCCGAAAAGGCCGGCGAGCTCGTCCTTGGCGAAGGCGACCATGTCCTCGCCCGATTCGAGTTCGCGCGCCGCGGCGCCGCAGATGAAGCCCTCGATCAAGGGTCGGCCGAACGGGCGCAAATGGTAGCTGCCGGTCTTCGCTTCATGCGGGTTTCCCAGCACCTGCGTGTCCGGCTCCAGATCGTCCGGGCGGTCGATCGCGAAGGAGACCTTATCGGCGAGGCCGAGCGGCAGGCGGGACGCCGCCTCGATGTGGTCGGCAAGCGCCGCCGGCAAGCGGATTGCGCCTGAAGCCAGGACATCGGTCGAGACCGTGATGATCGCAGCCCCTGCCCTGATCGTGCCCGAGCCCGTGACGATGGCGAGTTGGGATTGGTCAGCCTCGATTGCCGAGACGGGCATGCCGAGCGAGATCGGCAGCCCGGATGCCGCCCTGGCGATGAGCGCGCCATAGCCCTCGATGACGCGCCAGTTCACGCCCGTATCCGCATCGGCGAAGGCGAGATAGTCGCGGATCGAGAGCGTCTCGAGGTCAGTTCCGTTGATATAGCTGCTGACGGCCTCGAGATAGGGATTCCAGGTGCCGCCCTCCTCCAGCAGATCGGAGGCCCGGTCAGTCTCGGCCGGGGCCTGGCGCAGGCGCTGCTCGAAGCCGGCGAAGGCGGCGCGGGCCGCCATCTGATCGGCGGCGGGGAAGCCGATATTCCTGAACTGGCGCCCCCAGGGCGGCAGCGTCCTGTCGATGGTGAAGCCGAGATCCGGCGCCAGCGCGGTCCAGGGATTGCGCTCGGCTGAGTGCAGCCAGCCACAGCCGAGATCGATCGGCAAACCCTCGTGCCGGATGGTCCAGGCGCGGCCGCCGACCCTGTCGCCGGCCTCGATGACGGCGAGCGACAGACCGGCTTCGCCRAGCCGTCGCGCTGCCGCGATCCCGGCCGCGCCGGCGCCGACCACGACGACATCGAGTTCCGCGCTCATTCGACCGTCCTTGCTGCTGCGCCCAGTTCCAGCCAGTCGAGCTCTTCCTCGAGCCGATGGAAGGCATCGTCGCCGATCGTGCCGTCGCGCCGCAGGGCCAGCGCCTTGTCGCGCGCCGCGGCGAGTGCATCGCGCCGGAGTTGGTTCTGCGTGGTATCGAACTCGTCGCTGTCGCGCGTCTGCGCGAGCATGTCGTCATATTCGCGGCGCACCGCCAGCGCGGCCTCCGACGGCGCATCGCGGATCGTTGCAATGGCCGCCTTGAGGGCGAGCTTTCGCGCCATGCGAAACTCGCGCTCGACCGGGCGGTCGTCCCGCGGCGACAGCCGGCGCAGCAGCAGCGGCAGGGTCAGCCCCTGGATCAACAACGTCCCGACCACAACTGTGAAGGCGCAGAGCAGGATCAGGTCGCGGTGCGGAAAACCGCCCGGCAGGGCATAGGCGGCCGCAAGCGTGACGATGCCGCGCATGCCGCACCATGCGATGATCAGGCCATCGCTGCCAGCCGTTGACGCCGGGCGCGTCTCGTCCTTCGCGCCCTCCGTGGCCCGGCGCGTCAGTTTCGCGATCGCCTGATAGGTCATGACCCAGCTCAGGCGCACGATGATGACGGTTGCCAGGACGGCCAGCGCAATGACGGGAAAGGCGCCGATCTCACGCGGGCTGAGATTGGCGAGGATAGGCCGCAATTGCAGGCCGATCAGCACGAAAGCCAGGGTCTGGAGCACGAAGACGGTCGTCTCCCAGACCGCATAAGACGGGATGCGAAGGCGCGCGCTGGTGCGGGCGGGCGCGGTGCGCGCAATCACCATGGCATAGACGACGATGGTGATGATGCCCGACAGATGCAGCCGCTCCGCCAGGATCCAGACCCCGAATGTCGTGATGAACTGCAGGATGATGGCGCTCGGCGGGTCCTTGAACGCGCCGAGGAAGCGGACCAGCGACCAGCCGAGAAACGCGCCGAGCCCGATACTGCCGATGACGACGAGGCCGAAGGTCGGCAGCGCCGAGGCTGGCGAGAAGCCCCCGACGAGCACGGCCCCGACGGCAACGCGATAGATCAGCAGCGCGGTCGCGTCGTTCAGCAGGCTTTCGCCTTCCAGGATGACGAGGAGCCGATGCGGCGGGCGCAGGCGGCGCAGAACGGCGGTCGCCGCGACAGCATCGGGCGGCGCGACGATCGCGCCGAGCGCCACGGCGGCGGCCCAGGGCAGATCCGGCACCAGCCACCGGGCGACCGCCGCGACCGCGACCGTCGTCACCCCGACGGCAACGACGACGAGACTGCCGACGGAGAGCCAGTTCCGGCGCAGGTCGCGCGGCGAGGTATCGAAGGCGGCGTCGAGCAGGATCGGCGCGACGAACAGGGCGAGCACCAGTTCGGGATYGAGCGCGAATTCCGGTGCGTTCGGAACCAGCGCCAGCGCCGTCCCGGCGACCGCGAGCACGACCGGATAAGGCACGCCGATGCGCCGCGCGCCCGCCGAGAGCAGCACCGCCCCCAGCATGATGGCCAGGATCGACTCGAAGAAGATCATCGCCGGATTTTGCGCGGGGCCGCCGGCATTGTCGATTGGCGGGCAGATCAGTTTGGCGGCAAGCCCGATCGCAGGAGGCGGACCGCAGGATGAGCGCGGCTGAGGCCGTCACGCGCATATCCTCGCGCCCCTGCCCTGCCGCTGCGGGCAGCCTGCACTCTGGCGGATGACCGGAGCGCCATGACAGGAACGCGCTAGAGCATCGGACCGAAAGGTGGAATCCGGTTTTCGGAAGAATCCGATGCTCGAACAAAGAGCGAGATCGCCGCTCCTGTCCGAACGGACGCACGGCGATCTGGGCTGGCAGTTTGCATCCGGGCTCTCCTGGGATACGCCTTTAGGCCTGTGGGCATGGCGTTCCCCCATCTGGCTTCGGGAGGTTGCAGCGTGGCACTTTTGACCCGACGGCGTTTCGTCGCCTCACTTCCGGCTCTGGCATCCGCGCTGGCATCGCCGCTGCGCGCGCAGGTCGGCACCCCGACAGGCACCGGCACGACACTGTTCCAGGACGTCCGCATCTTCGACGGGACGGGCAGCGGGCTCTCGGCACCGTCGCATGTGCTCGTCCGCGGCAATCTGATCGAGCGCATCGCGACGGCCCCAATCACTGCGGAGCCCGGCACCGTGGTCATCGCGGGCGGCGGGCGAACGCTGATGCCGGGGCTGACCGACATGCACTGGCACGCGATGCTGGTGCGCTCGACGCCGTCGCAATCGCTCTTCGGCAATCTCGGCTTCAATTATCTGACGGCCGGCGCCGAGGCGACCGAGACCCTGATGCGCGGCTTCACCACGGTCCGCGACATGGGCGGCCCGTCCTTCGGCCTCAAGCAGGCCATCGATGGCGGCGTGCTGCCCGGGCCCCGCATCTATCCCTCCGGTGCGGTCATCACGGTGACCAGCGGGCATGGGGATTTCCGCCAGCTGACCGACCTGCCGCGCGCGCAGGGCTCACTGTCGCGGATGGAGCAGGTCGGCGGCAGCATGGTCGCCGACAGCCCCGACGAGGTGCGCATGCGGGTGCGCGAGCAGCTGATGCAGGGCGCCTCCCAGATCAAGCTGACGGCCGGCGGCGGCGTCGCCTCGCCGTTCAGCCCGCTCGATGTCTCGACCTTCACCGCAGACGAGCTGCGCGCCGCCGTGGAGGCCGCCGAGAACTGGGGGACCTATGTCACCGTCCACGCCTACACGCCGGCGGCGATCACCCGCGCGATCTCCGTCGGGGTGAAATGCATCGAGCACGGTCACTTGATGGACGAGGCGTCGGCTCGGCTGATCGCGGAAAAGGACATCTGGCTGAGCACGCAAGCCTTCCCGGACGAGATGGCGGAGGCCTTTCCGCCGGGCTCGGGCGAGCGGGCCAAGGCCTATACCGTGTTTGCCGGCACGGAGAAGACCTTCGCGCTGGCGAAGAAATACAAGCTCAAGCTCGCCTTCGGCACCGACATCCTGTTTTCGCCGCAGCTTGCGAAGCGGCATGGCGAACTTCTCGCCAAGTGGACGCGCTGGTTCACCCCCGCCGAAACCCTGGCCATGGCGACCAGCACGAATGCGCGGCTGCTCGAACTGTCCGGCCTGCGCAATCCCTATCCGGGAAAACTCGGCGTGGTTGCGCCCAACGCCCTGGCCGATCTGCTGCTTGTCGACGGCAATCCGCTCGAGAACATCAATCTCGTCGCTGATCCGCACCGGTCTTTCGTCGTGATCATGAAGGACGGCAAGATCTACAAGAATGCGCTGCCGGGCTGAGGGCCTAAGGCGGCTCTGATGCCGCCATAGTCTTTCCTGCCCTGCTGGCGGAACCCCGATGGGGCCAGGGCATTCCAAGGTCGTGGGGGACTTTTGACGAACCGTGAACCGCCTTCGTCTGCGTGGAAACCAGGCCGGAACTGGCCGTAAACAGCGAAAGGACAAGCCGTGACGATCGCCAAGAACACGATCTGCCTCTGGTACGACAAGGACGCGGGCGGCCGCCCGCTTCTACGCCGAGACCTTTCCGGACAGCGCGGTGGGGGCCGTCCGCCGCGCCCCGACCGATTTCCCCTCCGGCAAGGCGGGCGACGTGCTGACGGTCGACTTCACCGTCGCCGGCATCCCTTGCCTCGGCCTGAATGGCGGGCCCGCCTTCAAGCATAACGAAGCCTTCTCGTTCCAGATCGCCACCGACGACCAGCAGGAAACCGACCGCGACTGGAACGCGATCGTCGGCAATGGCGGGCAGGAAAGCGCCTGCGGCTGGTGCCGGGACAAATGGGGCATCTCCTGGCAGATCACGCCGCGCGTGCTGACCGAGGCCATGGCGGCCGGCGGCGAGGAAGCAAAGCGCGCCTTCACCGCGATGATGACCATGAAAAAGATCGATGTCGCCGCGATCGAGGCGGCGCGGCGCGGCTGAGGCTCGCAAGGGGGTTTTGCCCATTGTAGCCCCGCCGGCCATTGCGATACCGGGTCGTGTCCGGCGCAGATCCAGAGACGCTGCGTCGCGCTGGCGCGGCGGGCGCAGCTTGGGGATGCCGGATCCCCGCCGCGGCTCGATCCCGCTTGAAGGCCAGCCCATGCGGCATTATCTTACCATCGTCTTACCCACGGCATTTGGACACCATGGCAAGCGCGCCGAAATTGACAACGACGGTCTCCACGAAGGGCCAGGTCATTCTGCCCAGCTCCATTCGCCAGCGGCGCGAATGGGGGGCCGGAACGCGCCTCATCGTCGAAGAGACACCCGATGGCGTGCTGCTGAAGCCGGCTCCTGCCTTTGCGGAGACCCAGCCTCAGGACGTCTTTGGCGTTCTCCCGCCTGTCGGCAGGGCGAAGACGCTGGAAGAGATGGCGGCGAGTGTTCTGGCTGAGGCAAAGCGCCGGCATGCTCGCGATTGATACCAATCTGATCGTTCGCTACCTGACGGGCGACCATCCCCGGCAATCAGAGCGCGCGCGCATTCTGATCGACGGACAGCCGGTTTTCGTCGCGCAAACCGTGATGCTCGAGGTCGAATGGGTGCTGCGCAGCGCCTATGAGTATGATGCGGCCGATATCACCCGGGCCTTGAGAGCCTTTGCCGGCCTTCCCACAGTGACGGTCGAAGACGGCGCGGTGGTCGCTGCTGCCTTGGATCTGACTGAGCGCGGCATGGACTTCGCCGATGCCCTGCATCTCTGCAAGTCGGCCCATTGCGAGGGTTTCGCGACGTTCGATCGCAAGTTCATCACATTGGCGAAGGCGGCGGGCTATCGGCAGGTGCGAGAAGCCTGACAGGCAGGTCAGCGCGCGCCCCCAAACGAAAACGGCCCCGCATCACTGCGGAGCCGTCTTCCGTCGGGAGCTCACGCGGGGAGCTCGACCTTGGATGCCGCAGGTCTGACCAAGCAGGCCAGGAGCGAGCGGCCCGACTGCCTTACGACCTTCTGCTGCGCCGGGCCAGCGCCATAGCCGGCCACGATGCCGCAGTTGACGCCTCTGAGCTTCTCGTTTCCCCGCAGCGGTCGGTCGCCGCTCTATCCCCGGCGACGGCATAGCCGTCAGGACGGCGCCCCTGCCCTGTCCACGCGGAGGCTCTTGACGCCGCCTCAATCACGCAACATATGAAGTTACATGAATCGCGACAGTCGTTTGTCCGGGGTGCTGCACGTGCTGCTGCACATGGCGGACCAGAACAGCCCCGTGACCTCGGAAGCGCTGGCGCGGATGATGCGGACCAATCCCGTGGTGATCCGGCGGGTCATGTCGGGCTTGCGCGACCAGGGCTATGTCCGTTCCGAGRAGGGTCATGGCGGCGGTTGGACAATCGCCCGAGACCTCGCCGAGATTACCTTGCGCGACATCTATGACGGCATCGGCTCGCCCGCCCTCTTCGCCATCGGCAACCGCAGCGAGGCGCCGGCTTGCGCCGTCGAGCAGGCGGTCAATGCGGCGCTTGATGGCAGCTTGCGCGAGGCGCAGGCGCTGTTGCTGGCCTCGCTCGAGACCGTGACGCTGGCAGCCTTGAGCGCGGATTTCCGGCAACGCCTGGCGCAACGCGCGCGGCTCCAGCCCGAAGGATCCACCTGTGTCGACTGAACGCGCGGCTCGCGAAGAGCCCTTCCTCAGGAATTTTTCCGATCCCGAAGCCGTCTCGCGCTATGCAGAGGGGCCGCGGCGTTTCGTGCCCGGTCTCGACGCGCTGCACCGGATGACCGGCCTGCTGCTGGCAGAAAGCGCCCCCGACGACGCGAAGGTGCTGGTGCTCGGGGCGGGCGGCGGCAGCGAGATCCGCGCGCTTGCAGAGGCGCATCCCGGCTGGAGCTTCGTCGGGGTCGATCCGGCAGCCGCGATGCTGCGCCTCGCCGAACGCACGCTGGGGCCGCTGATGGATAGGGTCACGCTGGTCGAAGGCTATATCGACGATGCGCCGGCCGGCCCCTTTGACGCGGCGACCTGCCTGTTGACGCTGCATTTCCTCGCCGCGCCCGAGCGCGAACGGACGGTGCGCGAGATCCACGCCCGGCTTCGCCCCGGCGCGCCCTTCGTCGCTGCACATGCGAGCTTTCCCCAGGGCGCCGACGAACGCGAAACCTGGCTCGATCGCTATGCCGCCTACCCGATCGCGTCCGGCGCCGATCCCGAGCAGGTGCAGCGCGCCCGCGCGGCCGTCGCGGCCAGCCTGCAAAGCTTCTGCCCCGAACAGGACGAGGAGATCCTGCGGGCCGGCGGCTTTGCCAATGTCAGCCTGTTCTACGCAGCCTTCACCTGGCGCGGCTGGGTCGCGAACGCCTGAGGGGGGCACGGTCCGAGAGCGGACGGGGCCCGTCAGAGCGAAACCAGAGTCCGCGCGGCCATCATGCTTGCCAGCAGGC
Source organism: Allobosea sp. P1_A7 (assembly GCF_056406775.1). Taxonomy (NCBI): domain Bacteria; kingdom Pseudomonadati; phylum Pseudomonadota; class Alphaproteobacteria; order Hyphomicrobiales; family Alloboseaceae; genus Allobosea; species Allobosea sp. P1_A7. Next base: position 8,099 of record NZ_JBFTZN010000086.1, on the reverse strand, counting down.
CAAGCACGGCTGCGCTGGCGCGATAGCCGATCCTGGCCCTGGCCGGGTCCTGCAGACTGCGCTGCAACGTGCTGCCAAGCAGCACCCAGCCGAAGCCGATCGCGACGATCTCCGCCGACAGCAGGGCGAGCCACGGCAGCAGCGCCGGGAACCCTGCCGGGGGCAGAAGGGTGGAGGCGAAGATGAGCCCTTTCGGATTGAGCAGCGTCGTCAGGAACACGCGGGCGAAGGTGATCGAACGGCCGTGAGCGAGAGGCAGGCTGCTGCGCTGCCAGAGCGCCGTTGCCAGGTAGACCAGATAGAGCGCAACGCCTGCCTGGAGCGCCGTTGCGACGATCGGCCGGGATGCGATGAACGGTCCCAGGGCCAGGCGCAGGATGGCGATCGCCAGGAGATAGCCGAGGAGCTCGGCTGCAAGCAGGGCGGCGGACCGGCGCCAGCCGATCTCCGCGCCGGAGGTCGCGAGAAGCGTATTGGTCGGTCCCGGCGTCGCCAGAAGCGAGGCACAGACCGCGATGAAGGCGAGCAAGCTCATGCCGAGCTGATGCCGCAGACAGGCCCTCCCCGCCTTGATCTYGATCAGATTCCTGCGGTTCGCCCAGGCCGCCGCTCGAGCGCGGCAGACTCGTCAGAGCAAGCGCCTTCGTGGCAGGGTTCGCCGTCCGAAGCAGCCGATCCCGGAGCGGGCGTTGAACCTCCGCCAACTCACCTATTTCGTCCGTGTGGTTGAGGCCGCCAATATGACGCGCGCGGCCGATGAGCTGCGGATCGCGCAACCGGCGCTCGGCATGCAGATCAAGCAGCTCGAGGAAGGCCTCGGCGTCACGCTGSTGACGCGCCATTCGCGCGGCGTCTCCCCAACCGCCGCCGGCGAAAAGCTGTTCCGGCGCGCCGTCGAGATCCTCGACCTCGTCGCGCTGACGCGCCGTGAACTGCGCGAGGACGCACGCGAGGCCGTGCGCTTCGGCCTGACCCCGAGCCTGATGCAGATCATCGGGCCGGAGCTGCTGTTACGGATCTCGGAGCGCGCGCCTCACCTTGCCGTCAGCCTGACCGAAGAGATGAGCCATCTCCTGGTCGACAGCCTGCATCGGGCCGAGCTCGACCTGATCCTGGCCTATGAGGTTCCGGACGCACCGGGCTGCTGGAGGCGCGCCCTCTACCAGGAAGACCTCGTCCTCGTCACCGCGACGGGAGACCGGGACACGGCCCCCATCAGCTTCACCGAGGCTCTCGCCCATCCTCTCATCCTGCCGGAGCCGCGCGATGGCGTGCGCTCCCTCGTCGAGAAGACCGCCACCGAACACGGGCTCGTCCTCCGGCTCGAACACGAGGTCCGTTCGATTTCCGGCATCAAGACGCTGGTCGCGCGCGGGCCTGCGGCCGGCATCCTGCCCTATGGCACCGTGCTCGCGGAGGTCGCGGCCGGAACCTTGTCGGCCCGCCCGATCATTGCACCGGTGCTCAGGCGCACGCTCTACCTCGCGGGCTCCCGCAAGGCCGGGCAGCTTGCCGCGCTCCCGATCATCCGCGACGCCGTTGCTGCGGCGATGACGACGCTGTCGGCGGCGGTGATCGGGTTGGGGCACCCGCTACCGGCCGCCGAGCCACAACAAAACGCTTAGCGCTGACCTAAGCGCTTCGCATTGGATTTCGTCCGGCAGAATGAGTGACCCTGCCGCGACGGCGCAGATCCGCGCATTTCAATCGAGGGCGTCCCATGCTGTCGAACGCGCCTGCCGGAGCCAGCGAGGCTCCGCTCCCACAGGGCACCCGGGAGCTTGATGCGGTGGTCGCCGAGATCGTTCTCGCGAGCCGCATCCTCGCCCGCGAAGGCATCGTCGACAGTTTTGGACATGTCTCGGCGCGCCATCCCGATCGCAGCGATCATTACCTGATGCCCAGAACCCGCGCGGCCGAGCTGGTGGCGCCCGAGGATGTGCTGGTCTTCGACCGCGAGGATGCCCTCGTCTCGGTGACGCAGGCCCGCATCTTCGCCGAACGCAGCATCCATGGCGCGATCTACCGCGCACGCCCGGATGTGCAGGCCATCTGCCACCACCATGCGCCGGCGATGATGCCGTTCTGCACGAGCGATGCCGAACTCGTTCCCGTCTTCCATCTGGGCGCGACCATGGGCGCGACCGTGCCGCTCTGGGACAGCCAGGACGAGTTCGGCGACACGAACCTGATCGTCTCGACGCAGGCGCAGGGGGATTCGCTTGCGCGTGCCCTTGGGGCAAACTGGACCGTGCTGATGCGCGGCCACGGCGCCACCGTCGCGGGCCGCTCGCTCCGGGAGGTGACCTTTCGGGCGATCTACGGCGCTCGCAATGCCGAGGTGCAGTTGAAGGCCGCCCAGCTCGGCGCGGTTCGCCGACTGACGACCGCCGAAGCGCTCTCTGCCGCCGAATTCAACCTGAAGCCCTTCGCCATGGACCGCGCCTGGGAGCAATGGACCCGGCATGTCGACGCGCCCGGGCCCTTCTGAGCACCGACCCAACGACCCTGAACAACTGGATGGGAGGTCACCATGTCCGAGCCGATGTCTCGCCGCGCCGCCCTGGCTCTCCTCGGTGCGGGCTCTCTCGCCCTGCCGGCGCTCGCCCAGAGCCAGACCGGCTATCCCACCAGGCAGATCCTGCTGATCGTGCCCTACCCGGCCGGAGGCGCGGTCGATCTTGCCGCGCGGCTCGTCGCCGAGAAACTGCGCCTCGAATTCGGCCAGCCGGTCGTCGTCGAGAACCGGGCCGGCGCCAACGGCATGGTCGGGGCAGCGGCCGTCGCGCGGGCAGAGCCTGACGGCTACACACTGCTGATGGCGCCGCGCGAGGTCTTTGGCATCAATCCGATCCTGATGCCGCAGCAGGCTCTCGATGGCAAACGGGACTTCGCCTATGTCGGGGTGGTCGCGACGGGCCCCTATGTGCTGGTCGTAAATCCCGGGCTCGGCGTCGGCAGTTTCGCCGAGTTCGTCGCCCTCGCGAAGCAGCGCGAGCTGCCCTATGCCAGCTTCGGCAAGGGCAGCATGGCCCATCTCAACATCGAGGCGCTGGCACGCAGGCTCGGCGTCAGGATGGTGCATGTGCCCTATCGCGGTGCGCCGCCCGCCGTCACGGCGGTGGCGACGGGCGAAGTCGCGCTGACCATCTCCACGCCGCCGGCCGCGCTCTCCCTGATGCAGGACGGAAAGCTGAAGGCGCTCGCCGTCGGGAACGAGCGGCGGCTGCGCGACATGAGCGAGGTGCCGACGATGACGGAACTCGGCCTCTCCGATGATCCGCTGATCCCGAATTTCTTCGGCCTCGTTGCCCCCGCCGGGACTCCAGCGCCGATCGTCGCGCGCCTGAATGCGGCGGCCGCGCGCGCGATCATGGCTCCCGAAATCGCGACAAGGCTCGCGGCCAGCGGGCTCGACCCCGCTCCCGGCTCCCCCAGGACATGGCGCGCCTGGTCACCGGAGACATCGAGCGTTTCGGCCGGCTGATCCGCGAACTGGATATCAAGGTCACGGAATAGTTCACCGGACAGGAAATCGGATCCGGTGCGATGACCTAACCTCTTGTGTTTGCATGCCTTCGATTTTTCATCCGGCGAGACGGCAGCCGTCAGCTGCCTGACATGCTACGCGCCGGGCAAGGGCGCGTCGGGATGGACCAGCCCGGCCTCCCGCAGCTCCCGCCAGAACGCGGCAGGCACCACCTCCTGCAGCGCAGCCCGGTCTTCGGCGATGCGGCTCGGCTGGCTGGCGCCGGGGATCACCGCAGCGACCGCGGGATTGGCGAGCGAAAACTGCAGGCCGGCCGCCTTCATGCTGACGCCGTGGCGGTCGGCGATGGCCTTGATGCGCGCGACCTTGGCGCGGATCTCCGTCGTCATCGGTGCGTATTCGAAGTTCGGGCCGCCGACCAAGGCACCGGAGCTGTAGGGGCCGCCGACGACGATGCCGAGCCCGCGCTCGGTGACCAGCGGCATCACGCGCTGGAGGGCGCGCGCATGGTCGAGCAGCGTGTAGCGTCCCGCCAGCAGGAAGCCGTCTGGGCGCGGACCGTCGAGCCCGAGCAGCAGCTCGATCGGCTCCACCCGGTTGACACCGAGGCCCCAGCCCTTGATCACGCCTTCGTCGCGCAGCCGGTCGAGGGCCCTGAAGGCGCCCTTGCGCGACGCCTCGAACACGCCGAGCCATTCGTCGCCGTAGAAATCCTGGGCGACATCATGGACCCAGGCGATCTCGATACGATCGGTCTTCAGTCGCTTCAGGCTGTCCTCGATGGACCGCAAAGTTGCGGCCTCGGAATAGTCGTTCACGATCCTGTTGGGGCGGCCATGCTTGAAGACCTCGCCCTTCTCGCCGAGATCTCGCGCACTGACATCCTCGATCTCGTCGAGGATGACGCGGCCGACCTTGGTGCTGATGACGTATTCGTCGCGCGGCCGGCCATTGAGCGCCTCGCCCATGCGGATTTCGGCGAGGCCGGCCCCGTAAAAGGGAGCGTTGTCGAAATAGCGGATGCCGTCCTTCCAGGCAGCCTCGACCGTTGCGAGCGCCTCCTGCTCGGGAATGTCGCGGAACATGTTTCCAAGCGGGGCGGCGCCGAAGCCGAGCTTGCCCGGAAGAATATCCTTGAGTGACATGGTTTGATCCTTTCGTTGGAATGCCCGGTCGCGTCAGTCAGGCAACCCGCAGGGCGTCGAGCACGAACGCACAGCGGTCCGCGAGGTCGGCAATCCCTGCATGGTACAGGATTTCGATCCGGCACAGACGCGGCGGCTCGTGACCATCGCAGCGAACAGCTATGTGGTTGCGCCCGGCATCAGGCTGCGCCTCATGCTCTACGGCACCGATCTGGCCGAGACCGGCGCCATCTCCGGCACGGCTGCGATGGTGCTGGGTCGCATCGTCGGCCAGCGCCACATGAGGCCGGGATGCCTCGCCTGCGCCGATACCTTGAGAGCGTCGCCGCTGCCGAGGGAAACGTCCACCGGAGGTTGCCCTATCCGCCGCTCGCCAGGAAGGCGTGCTCGATCAAGGGGCGGTTATGGCCGAGGTGCGGTTCAATCAGCATATCGAGATGCCCGCCGACGATCGGGACCACGTTCAGATCGGTGAAGAGCTCGCCCCAGCCCAGATCTAACGGAACGCCGGGCCGTCGGCATCGAAACAGGGTGGCGGCTATCGGCAGCGCGGTTTTCGGCTGGCGGAGCCAGTGGTCGAAGGCGCGCATGCGCAGCACCTCCTCGAGCTCGAGGCGCAGAATGAAACGTGGCCGGGCGAGGATCTCCCATTTCAAGCGCTCGATGCCGCTGGCGAGCTGGGCCTCTGCGCCGAAACGGGCAAAGATCTTGGCGACGGCCCGCAACATCATGCGATCGATGGTCACCCGGTGCGCCCGGATGCGCTGCGCCGTGCGGGCCAGGGTCTCAGCGTAGCTGTGATGCCCGGCGCCGATATTGGTGTCGAGGATTCCCAGGAAGGTGACCGACCGGCCCGCCGCGACGAGCGTGGAAGCAACCTCGAAGGCGACGCCGCCGCCCAGGGAATAGCCGATGAGCTTCACATTGCCCTCGGGCTGGGCATGGTTGATCTGGTCGACAACGGCATCGACCATCCGGGGTATCGTTCCCTGTCCGGCCAGCAGGTCCTTCAGGTTCTCGTAGCGCACGGCGACAACCCGGGCGACCTTGCCCATCTCCAGCCCGAAGGCCGCAAGGCTAGGGCCGTAGCCGATCGATCCCGGCACGATGAACAGGACGGGCCGCGTGTCGGAGGGGGCAGGCGGATGTCTCGTCGCCTCGTCGCCGGACGCTGCCCTGACGATATCGGCAAAACTCATGTCGATGGTGAACAGGTCCAGATCGAGTTCCCGCCCAAGCGCCTCCTCGAGTTCCATGACGAATTGCAGCAACTTCAGGGAATCGCCACCCGCTTCATCCCAGCGGCTGCCTGCCGCTCCCTTGCCCTGGAGTATCCGTTCCCAAAGGGTCCCGACCACCGCCTCGACAGCATGAGGGTTTCCCATTTGTCGGGATTCCGGAGCGTCATCGTTGTCCTTGGGCGGGCGCAGCCCGCCATCCAGCTCCCGCAGCCGGATACTGTCGATCTTCCCGCCCCGAAGCCGTGGCAATTCGGCAAGACTATGCAGCCGCGTCGGATGGACGGCGGCCGGCAGCGACCGCCTGATCAGCGCGCGCAATTCTGGAATCAGGTCCGTGCCCGCCTGTTCGGCGGGAACGACAAAGGCCACCAGTTCGTTTCCGTCCGTCACGACCGCGACGGCATCGCGGATGCCGGGCGCGCGCCGCAGGACAAGTTCGAGTTCGGCCGGCTCGACGCGCCGTCCATTGATCTTGATCTGGCGCCCTTTGCGTCCAACGACCCGCATCAAGCCGGTTTCGTCCACTGTGACGAGATCGCCCGTTGCGAAGAGCCGAAGCTGCGGATCGGGCAGGCCCGCCTGAAGCGGGAGATTTCTGCCGCGTTCCCAGTATCCAAGGGCGACGTAGCTGCTGCGGAGCAGCAGCTCGCCCTCCTGCCCTGGAGCGACCGGATCTCCGTTCTCGTCGACCACGGCATAATCAACGCCGGGCAGGACGAAACCGACCGGAACCGTTGCACCCTGTTCCGGATAGTCCCTCGGCAGGAACCACTGTGTTCCCGTACTCTCGGTCGACAAATAGCTGATCTGGATGAAGCAGGTCTCCGGCACCGCCGCGCGGAGGCGATCGATATCGGCCCAGAGCACCCTTTCGCCGCCGACCCGCACCACGCGGAGCGAGGCAAACGTGTCGGGCTGGGCGCCATTCATCAAGACGCGCAACAAGGCAGGCACGAGATAGGCGACCGTCACCTGCCAGGTCTGGAAATGCTCGCGAACGGCGCGAATGCCGGCGCTCTCGACATCCAGCAGATACAATGTCGCGCCGCAGAGCATCGGCGTCATCATTTCCCGGCATCCCGCGATGGTCGCAGGCCCGGTCAGCGGCATGAAGACATCATCGGGGCCGATATGGCCGGCGTTTACATATTGCTGAACACGCTGGAGGAGCGCGCGTTGGCTGTTGACCACGCMCTTTGGCGTTCCGGTGCTGCCCGATGTGTAGAGAACGATGGCCGGCGCATCGACGGAGATCTCGGATTGCGACAGCGGGACCCTGCCAGGCGGCGCCTCCGCGAGACATTTTGCCGGGTCGATCCATTGCAGCGGCACCGCATCCGGCCAGTCCTGCGGTTCGCCAGGGCCGACCCTCACGATGGCCTTTAGGCGCGCATCCGCCGCAATGGCCGCCAGGCGCGGCACCGGGTCCCGCGGATTGAGCGGCACCGCGGGCCTGCCGGCGCGCATGGCAGCCAGCATGGCCACCGGGTACCAGAGGGCGTTGCCGAGAAGCAGTCCGACCGTCTCTCCGGGCGGGACCGCATCGGCGATGACGGCGGCGAGGATCTGAACCGCGTGCAACAACCGCAGAAAGGTCAGCGATGTCGTGCCGTCACTGAGCGCGATCTTGTCTGCGTGCTTCTGGACAACCCGTTCCAGATGTWCGAACGCCGGTGCGTCCGAAAAATCGTCGCTCATCTCTGCGAAGGGATGGCTGGTGGGGCCGTCCCTGTCGAGGGCGCGCGCCGATGCCCCTGCCCAGGCCACATCGTCCAAGATGCTGTTTCGGACGGTCGTTGCGTCCTGCGGCCTCCCATCACCTGGAATGGACCGCACGGCATGAGAAGGCGAACCTTCTGAACGTCGGCGCCCGATCGCTTCCAACATTGCCCCCATTGTTGACCGAGTTCTGCCGCATTCTGCGTTGCCGCTGCGGCAACGGCATCGTCAGAACGAATGAACCCGACGGGGGGCCTGCCGGCGGCGTTCGCATCTCCTCAAATCCTGTTCGGGCGTGGCTCCCCGGCTGCCGGTGCTGGCCGGACAGCCCGCATCGCATCGGTGCTCAGCGCCCCTAGGAGCCCGTCCGAGTAATCCTCTGGACGGGGTGGCTTCGGGATGATTCACTGGCTCATGGCCAAAGTGTTTCGCTCTTGGGATGTCGATCAGGGCTGGCTTTTGCCGCCTTCGCTGCATGAGTTCGTGCCGCCCGGTCACCTGGCG
>NZ_JBFTZN010000085.1:0-25368 GCF_056406775.1 Allobosea sp. P1_A7 | reverse complement strand
GTCCAGCTGCCTGACTCACACCTACCTGATCCAGGCCGCCGACCAGCAGATCGATCTGCGGGATGTTTCCGTCGAGGTGCAGGGCCAGCTCGATCCCCGCGCCGGCACGCCCGGTTTCGAGACGGTGCCAGTTTACCCGCACGACCTCTCCTACACGGTGCGGCTGACCACCGATGCAACCGATCTGGACGCCCTCAACGCCGCAGTCGAGCGCTTCTGCCCGATCCTGAACCTGCTCCGGCGCGGCACGGATGTGCATGGAACCGTCGAACGCGTCCCGGCCAGCCGCGCCGCCGCCTGATCTTCTCGCCCCCCCGGCACGTAGCCGCTCACCGCAGCGGCAAAGGAGCGAATATGAGCCTTGTCACCAGCCAGCCCACCCGCCGCGCGCTCCTGCGCGGAGCCGCCGCACTCGCCGCCGCACCGCTTGCCGGTCTCGCCGGGCATCACGCCTTCGCCCAGGCCGCACCGCTGGCGCAGCGCCAGACGATCAAGCTCGCCTGGGGCCAGACGGCCGTCTGCCAGTCGCCGATCTCGGTCGCGCTGAAGCAGGGCCTGTTCGAGAAATACAACATCGCGGTCGAACCGGTGAATTTCAGCGGGCCGACAGATGCCCTGCTCCAGGCGATCGCCACCGGCCATGCCGATGGCGGCATCGGCATGGCGCTGCGCTGGCTGAAGCCCCTCGAACAAGGCTTCGATGTCGGCCTGACCGTCGGCACCCATGGCGGCTGCATGCGACTGCTCGTCGCCGAGAATGCCGGCATCGGCAGCCTGAAGGACCTGAAGGGCAAATCCGTCGCCGTCACCGACCCGGCAAGCCCGGTGCGCAACTTCTTCGCCATCCGCCTCGCCGAGATCGGCCTCGATCCGGAGAAGGATGTCAGCTGGGTGCAGTACCCGCAGGACCTGTTCGGCGAAGCGCTGAAAAAGGGCGAGGTCCAGGCGCTGGCCGGCGACGACCCGCATCGCTATCTCATCCGCGAGCGCGACAAGCTCGTCGAACTCGCCACCAATCTCGAGGGCCAATACGCCAAGTCGACCTGCTGCGTGCTCGGCCTGCGCGGCGCCCTGATCCGCGACCAGCCCCAGGTCGCAGCTGCGGTCTCCCGCGCCATCGTCGAGGCCCAGGCCTGGACCGCGGCCAATCCCGACAAGACGGCCGAGATCTTCGCCCCCTTCGTCCCGGCAAAGGTGACGCCCGAGACGGTGGCCGCGATCCTGCGCAGCCACACGCATGACCACCACTCCACCGGAGCGGCGCTGCGCGACGATGTCGCGCTGTTCACCGAACAGTTGAAGCTCGTCAACGTGATCCGCAAGAGCACCGACGCCAAGGCCTTCGCGCAGAAGATCGTGCCCAATGTCGCCGTTTGAACAGACAGGCTCCGCGGCAACCTTCGACCGGCCGCCCCTGCAGGTCGATGGCTGGGTGCTGGCGCGGGGCGCCCTTGCCGCACTGGCCTGGACCGCTGTCGCCGCGTCCGTCACCCTGCTCGCGAACAGGAAGGTCGGCTTCGCCGAACCGCTCTATGTCGACCAGACCAATCTCGGCCTCGTCGCATGGGCGGTCCTGCTGGCGATCGCCACGACGATCGGCGCCGTCTGGCCGCCGCTCGGCTCGCGGCTCGGCCGGGCTGCGCCCTGGCTCGTCGTGCTCGCGCTCTTCGTCGGAATCTGGGACCTGCTGACGGCCAAGCTCGGCCTGCTTCCGGTGCCCTTCTTCGCGCCGCCCTCCGCGCTGGTCGAGGTCTATGCCGAGGACTGGCCGCGTCTGGGCGAAAGCGTGCTGCATTCGCTGCGGCTGCTCGCGCTCGGCTTCGCGTTCGGCACGCTCTCCGGCTTCGTCACCGGCGTCGCGATCGGCTGGTCGCGCGGGCTCGGCTATTGGGTCCACCCGGTGCTGCGCTTCCTCGGGCCGATCCCGTCGACCGCGCTGCTGCCGATGTCCTTCTTCTTCTTTCCCTCGAGCTTTTCGGCGGCGATCTTCCTGATCGCGCTCGCCACCTGGTTCCCGGTCACGGTGCTGACCTGGTCCGGCGTCGCCAGCGTCGACAAGGCCTATTACGACGTCGCCCGCACGCTCGGCGCCCGCCGCTCGTTCCTGATCTTCAAGGTCGCGATCCCGGCCGCCCTGCCGCATGTCTTCGTCGGCCTGTTCATGGGGCTGGGCGCCTCCTTCTCGGTGCTGGTGGCGGCCGAGATGATGGGCGTCAAATCGGGCCTCGGCTACTACCTGCAATGGGCCCAGGGCTGGGCCGCCTATGCCAACATGTATGGCGCGCTGATCGTCATGGCGCTGATCTTCTCGAGCCTGATCACGCTGCTCTTCGCCGCGCGTGACCGGCTGCTCGGCTGGCAGAAGGACGTGGTGAAATGGTAGCCGCTCCACTCACATTCGCTGCCGATCGCACCGCGCCGACCGCGCGGGGAGCCGATCTCGCGATCGCCGGTGTCTCGCATGCCTTCGATCTCGAAGGCCGGCCGCTGCCGGTGCTCGACGATATCGACCTCGACGTTCGGGCCGGCGAATTCRTCGCCCTGCTCGGCCCGAGCGGTTGCGGGAAGTCGACGCTGCTGCGGCTGGTCGCCGGGCTCGAACAGCCCTCGCGGGGCCGGATCTCAGCCGCGGGAGAGTTGATCACGGCGCCCGACCCGTCCCGCGTCGTCGTCTTCCAGGACCCGACGCTCTATCCATGGCGCACCGTCTGGAGGAATGTCGCCCTCGGGCTGGAGGCGCGCGGCCTGCTCGCCGCACAGAAGAGCCGCGTCGACGATGCGCTGCGGACGGTCGGTCTCGCCGGGTTCGAACGGGCCTTTCCGCGCCAGCTCTCCGGCGGCATGGCGCAGCGCGCAGCTCTGGCGCGGGCGCTTGTCAATGATCCCAGCGTGCTGATCCTCGACGAGCCGCTGGGGAAGCTCGACTCTCTGACGCGGATCGCGATGCAGACCGAGATCGCAGAGCTCTGGCGCCAGCGCGGCTTCACCACGCTGCTCGTCACGCATGACGTGGAAGAGGCGCTGTTCCTGGCCCAGCGCGTCATCGTGCTGAGCGAGCGCCCCGCCCGGATCAAGGCCGAGATCGTCAACGACCTCCCCTATCCCCGCCATCGCGGCGACCCGCGCCTTGCAGAACTGCGCGGCCAGGCTCTCGCCCATCTCGGGCTCGACGCCAGCTGGTGATCGCCAGGCGAAAGCCCTCTCTCCATCACAGGACCCTGTTCATGTCTCGCGTCACCGGGCTCACGCTCGCCCTCTCTCTTGCGGCCTCGACCTTCGCCGCCTCGCCAGCCTTCGCCCATGCCCATCTCAGGACCGCCTCGCCGGCCGAGGGCGCGACGGTCGCCGCCCCGGCCGAGATCGTGCTCGGCTTCACCGAGGCCCTCGAGATCAAGCTCAGCAGCATCACCGTGCGCGACGCGCAGGGCCACGAGGTCCAGCTCGCGCCGGCGGAAGCCGTGGCGGGCGACGGCAAGGCGCTGAAAATCCGCCTGAAGGCGACGGCGCCGGGCCCGTACACGGTCGAATGGGCGGCGACCTCCGTCGATACCCATCGCGTCGCCGGGCAGTACCGGTTCACCGTCAGGCCCTGATGTGACTGCCTTCATCGAGGCGGCACTGCCGGCGATCCGCTGGCTCCATCTCGCCGCCTTGCTGTCCAGCCTCGGCACCGAAGCCTTTCGCCTGCTGGCGTGGGGACGACTGGGCGCCGCGCCCGAGGCTACCTCGTTGCTGCGAAGGCTGGCCCGGTTCAGCCGGGCCGGCGTCGTGCTGTCCCTTGTCAGCGGCGGCGCCTGGCTCTGGTTCCAGGGCAGCGCCATGCTGGGGAACGCCGTCGCGAGCCGGGAGGCGGCGCTCGCCATCCTCCAGACCCTCTTCGGCGGGACCTTGCTGCTGCGCCTCGCCCTGCTGGTCGTCTCGCTGTGGATGCTGCACAGCGAGGGACGCGGCCGCTGGCTCGCCCTGCCCCTTCTCGCTGCCGCCGCCTTCCTGCAAGGCGGGCTCGGCCATGGCGCAGCGACTGAGGGCTGGGTCACGATCGCCCTTGGCCTGCATGTCGTGGCTGCCGGGCTCTGGCTCGGCGCGCTGCTGCCGCTGCTCGCGACGTGTTTTCTCCTGCCCTCGCAGGCGGCTGCCATCGCACGCCGCTTCACGCCACTCGGCCTCGCCTGCGTGCTGACGCTCGCCCTCACCTCGCTGATGCAGGTGCAGGCGCTTCTCGGCACGCTGGCGGCGACGCTCGGCGCTGCCGCCGCGCTCGCAAGCCAGCCGCCGGGTATCCACGAACAGCCGGATTGGCCCTTGCCGCTGCGACCTATTCCGGGCCTGTGGGACGATGCCTATCTGCGCGACGGGCTCCTGCGCCTGCTCGGCCCGATCGCCATCACGGCCGCGCTCTTCATCCTAGCCGTCGTGCTGCGCAAGCTGCGCTGGCCGGCGCTCGCGGCTGGAGCCGCAGCACTGGTCTATATCCAGGTGCCGCCATGGCGCCCCTATGTCGTCGCCGCGGTGCCGACGAGCTTTCAGCTCTCACCGACCGGCTATTCCGCGCGCTCGATAGCGGCCGGTCGCGCGCTGTTCCAGCGCGACTGCACGAGCTGCCATGGCCTCGACGCGCGCGGCCGCGGGCCGGTCGCGGTCGCGCAGGCGGTCTGGCCTCCGGACCTCTCGGCGCCGCTGATCGCGGGCCGCCCGGGCGGGGAGCGGGTCTGGTCGATCCGCCACGGCGCCGGGCCGATGCCGGCGGCAACCGGGCTCGGCGATGCCGAGATCTGGGCCTTGATCGATTTCATCCGGCTGCGCGCCGGCGCACGCATCTATGACCGCTCCGAGATGCGCTTTGCCGGGGCCGCCCGCATGCCAGGTTTCGTCGCCGGCTGCCAAGAGGGCGTCATCCTGGCTCCGGGCGATGGTCGGGTCCTGCGCCTGTGGATCGAGGGCACGACCGCGCAGGTCCAGGCTGACGGCGCGGCGGCCCGCTGTCCGGTCGAGGACCCGGAGCCGCTGGCCACTGCGCTCGCGGAACTGACCGGCGGCGGAGAGCCGCCCGCGCAGGTTCTGATCGACGCCAATGGCTGGCTGCGGCGGGCCTTCGGGACCGATGCCAACGCGTCACCCGATATCCTCGCCACCGAACTGAAGCTCATTCGGGAGCAGCCCTACGATGGCTCCAGCCATCACTAGCGCGTGGGCGTGGGCGCCACGCGAATGCGCGGAATGCTGGCGCACCAGCCAGGGAGCGCAGCAGAACGCAACGGATCCACCAAGAGCGCCCGTACGCGACAAGCCCGACTTTCTCCGGGCAGAAGCCGCCGGTACACGGCCGGGTTGCTTGACTCCCCAATCGCAGAATGTTCCATCTTTGTTCTCATTGAAAGAATGAAATATGCCAGACGATCAGGGGACCATCACGGTCATCACCGATCAGGATATCGACGCGGTGCTCTGCGAGGCCAAKGGCGACGCGCGCGAGGCGATCCGCATGCTCCTGCATGATCTCGCAGTCCTGGCCGCCGACGCCGAGCGGCTGGTCTCGAAGGGTTTTGTGCGCCGTCGCGCGCCGTGGAAGAGGATCGGATGATGGTGACGCGCACACAGAGGCATTTCTCGCCCTATGACGCGGAGAAACTCCTCGCCCTGGTCGAGAGCGCCCGGCGCGAGATAGGGCAGTATCAGGCGACGGTACCGCTCAACTCAGCGATACACACGGCACTGAAGGCTTTCAGGGATGCCGCGACCTTGCTCGCGGATACGGCACGCGGTGATGTCGGGACGGGGCGCTCCTTGCCGTCGCACGCGAGATCAGAGCAATCGTGAGCGATACCGGCGGGCGATAGACGTCCGCCTCCCTCGGAACCTGCTCTTCGGCAGGTCATGACGCAGGTTGCGCGTGGCGCAAAGATCATCGTCCTTGGAAGGATCGCGCGTCGGCGCTGGGTATGATCGATCCAGCACTACCGGAGGTGTATATTGATGCATCAGCGCCATTCGATGGCAACTCACAGTTGTGATGATAAACCGGTTGTAATCGTCGGCCAGTGACGCTTCACGTTTGGTCTCGACAACCTTGTCTTTTCGGTCAATTCTTTCGCCGGGTCGTCGGATCGAGCATCCGCCTGCCCGCAAGACGCAATCTTCAGAGGATGCGGCTATGGCGACGGGAAACGTGAAATGGTTCAATACTGAGAAGGGTTTCGGGTTCATTCAGCCTTCAGACGGCGGCAAGGATGTGTTTGTACACATCACAGCCGTGAAAGAGGCCGGCATGATGACTCTGACCGAAGGACAGAAGGTCGCTTTCGACTTGAAAACCGAACGCGGCAAGACAGCGGCAGGCTCCCTCCAGCTTCTCTGATCACCACCTGACGTCTTTTGCGTCGAAACGGCTTGCCACCTGACGGCATGTCCTGACATCGCATTAGCAGCGCGGTCAGGCAGCGCTTGGAAGGCCAGGACATCCATCGATCAGGCGCGCCGGGCGGATTTTACGCCCCCGGGCAGGCTAGCCCACGTGGGTGAGACGCTGTGGAACCGGGAACCCGGCCCTGCGAACCTTCGGTCAGCATAGCGCGATCGCTGTCGATGGAACTACGCTTGGCGCCGGAGCCGGCAGGACGGCCCGGGATGCCGAATTCGAACCGCCGCTGCCGCAGATTGCTTGCGAGGCTATGGCTGAACGTCACAGTTCCGGCGTGCAATGCCGTCACTCAGCTGCGCTCAGGCGCCGTTTGATCCTGCTGAAGGCGATGGGCGTGATGCCGAGATAGCGCGCGATATCTCCCTGGGAGAGACGGCTCAACAAGCCCGGCTCCAGCCTTAGCATGGCCCGAAATCGCTCTGCGGCGGAATCGCAGAGCAAGGCCTGCTCGCGCCGCGATTTGCGCTGCCTCACCCAATCCGCGAACTGGCCGTAAGCGCGCTGCAGATCCGGGTTCTCGGCGATCCGCTGCTGCAACCATGGCAGGGGAACCCGGATGATTGTCGATGGTTCGAGCGTTCGTGCGCCGAAGGCCGGCCCGTTGCCCTCTGCCGCGAACAGGCCCTGATCGGCGATGAAGCTCTTGATCCGTTCATCGCCCTCGGGCGTGACGTAGACCAGCTTGATGAGCCCTTCCGTGAGAATGAACAGATCGGCCGGCGCATTGTCCGGATCGAACAGGACATGGCCCTTGGGACAAGCCCTGGCGGTCCAGAGCCTGTCGCCCCAAACTTTGTCCTGCAAAGCAAGTTCCCGGAGCTGACTCAGGAGTCGGCCGGCCGGAGAACCTCGCTCATCTAAACCCGGGTTCATCAGGAACGCTCGAAAGCATGGCAGGAGGATCGACGACAGACACAAAGGAGACAAGACATCGGAATGCGTACCCCGCTTTCTCGATCCTCGAAAGTCGTTCTGACGGGCGGCACCTCGGGCATCGGAGCCGAGATGCTGGAAAAGCTCCTGTCCGCCGGGCACTCCGTCATTGTGCTGGCACGAAGCGCAAGCCGGCTCGAGCCGCGCAACGGACTGGAGGCGATCGATATCGACCTGGCCGATCCTGCGGCCGTCAGGGCGGTGGCAGCCGATATCGCGGCGCGCCATGCCGATCTGAGCGTGCTCATCAACAATGCGGCGCTCCAATATCCCGTCGCCTTGACCGATCCCGATTTCGATCCCCTGCAGATGGACGCCGAAATTGCGGTCAACCTGCTGGCCCCGGCCTTGCTGACCCACGCATTTCTGCCGGGTCTGAGACGGCAGGGCATGGGCACCGCGATCGTCAATATCTCCTCGGGACTGGCTCTCCTCCCGAAGCAGCGGACGGCGCTCTATTGCGCGACCAAGGCGGCGCTGCACAGCTTTTCCCAGAGCCTGCGGTACCAGCTCGAAACGGACGGGGTGGCGGTGATCGAGGCGATCCTTCCCCTCGTCGAGACCCCGATGACGGCGGGGCGCGGCAGCGGAAAGATATCGGCTCGCGATGCCGCGGAGGCGATCCTGGCGGGCGTCAGGTGTGCGCGGCCGGAAATCCATGTCGGAAAGGCGAGGCTCTTGCCGCTGACATCCAGGCTGGCGCCCGGGCTCAGTCGCAGGATGATGCGCGGCTCATGAAGGGGCTTCTGAAAGTCGCGCTTGTCCTTGCGCTCGCGTTCGCTTCAACCGCGCTCATCGTCAAATCGACAGGTCTGGTCTCCGAGCGCAGTGCGCTGGCCTTCATCGAGGCCGCGAAGGAGATCAATCCGCTCTATCTGGGGGCGGGTGTCGTCCTCCTGCTGGCGATCGACCTCTTGATTGCAGTGCCCACGATGACGACGATCCTGATCGCGGGATATGCGATGGGCCCGCTCCTGGGCGGAGCCTCCGCCACCACCGGGCTGATGCTGCTGGGGCTCGGCGGATATGGGATGGGGCGCCGCTTTGGTAGACCCGTCCTCGCCAGGCTTTTCAAGGATGGCGAAAAGCTCGCGGAGATCGAGCGAGCCTTTGCGAAGAACGATCTGCTCACGCTGTTTGCGTGTCAGGCGCTGCCGATCCTGCCCGAGCTCAGCTGCACCATTGCCGGAATGACCCGGATGCGGTTTCGACGTTTCCTGTTCGGCTACTGCGTCGGCGTCATACCCTTTGCCTTCATCGTCGCCTGGGCAGGTTCGAAGAGCACGTTCAGCAATCCCGCACCGGCGATCTATGCTGCGATCACCATCAGTGTCGGACTTCTGCTCGCCTGGACGCTCATCCGCAGGCGATCTGCGCAGGGCCTGTGAGCCATGACGATGCAACGGTGGGCGGGCGGCGGGCGGCGGCGCCCTTCCCGGAACCTGCTCCACCGATGCTCGTTCTCTTCGTCAAAGGAGAACAGCCATGTCCGGAGACAAGCAAACCATCATCGATCTCGAGACGCGCTTCTGGCAGTCCATGGTCGACAAGGATGCCAAGCTCGCGAAATCGATGATCGCCAGCGAATGTCTGATCACCGGCCCGATGGGGGCGATGAAGATCGACCCCGACCGGTATGAAACCATGACGGAAGAAGGCCGGTGGACGCTGCGGAGCTTCAAGCTCAGCGATGTCGACGTGATCATGCCGACCGACGAAGTCGCCGTCATCGCCTACAAGGTGCATCAGAAGGGCGACATGAAGGGCAAACCCATGGACATGAAATGCGCGGATAGCACGACATGGGTCAGGGATGGCCAATCCTGGAAATGCGCCCTCCACACCGAGACGATGCTGCAGGATGCCTGAGCGCGCTGGTTTGACTGCCTGGTGGCGAGCCGGTTTGTCCGATCACCGGATCGCCATGGGCGAATGCCGCATGCTGGAAGCTGCGGTCATCCGCGCTCCCGACGAGGAGCATGGCATCCGAGACGATCACCGAGAGGCAGAACCCCGCTATACCTTGCGCGCAATTTCTCCTGCCTTCGACATCGCGTAAGAGCGAGCAGGACGGGGCTCGGTCTGCATCGCCCCAGCGAAGGATAGGATATTGGCCTTTCTGACTGAACCGGAGCCGCCGCGTGGCCGGCCGATGGAGGTTGTCCCCGGCATCTCCCGTATCGTCGCCAATAATCCGAGCCTGATGACCTATCGTGGCACCAATACCTATCTGATCGAGGATGGCGACGGCTTCGTGGTTCTCGATCCCGGCCCCGACGATGCCGGGCATCTCGACGACATCCTGCGCGCCACGGGCGGTGCGGTTTCTGCGATCGTRCTGAGTCACACCCATTCCGACCATCTCGGCGCGACCGCCGGCCTGAAGGCCCGCACCGGCGCGAAGACATACGCCTACCATCTCAGCGCCGATGACGCCTTTATCCCCGATATCCTGCTGAAGGACGGCGACACCGCATTGGGGATGACGGCGATCCACACGCCCGGACACGCCTCCGACCATCTCTGCTTTGCCTTCCGGGACGGGATCCTGTTCAGCGCCGACCACGTCATGTCCTGGTCGAGCAGCATCGTCGCGCCGCCGGGCGGTGACATGGCCGATTACGTTGCAAGCCTAYGGCTGATGCTGGCGCGCGACGACAGCCTGTATCTGCCCGGGCATGGGCCGCCGCTGCCCAATCCGCAGCCCTATGTCGCCGAGCTGCTGGAGCATCGCCTCAGGCGCGAGAACGCCATTGCCGATGCGCTAAAAGCCGGACCGATGGGAACCTGGGATCTCGTCGATCGGCTCTATTCGCAAACCGATCCCTGGCTGCGCCGCGCCGCCGAGCGCAATGTGGCGGCGCATCTGCTCAAGCTCAGGGATGAGGGGCGCGCAGCAGTGCTGGATGAGAAGTGGATCTCGGTCTGACGAGGTCGGGGCGTCCCGCGCCCCTCACCGCTCGATCAGGCGGCGCTCGGTGCGGGCGGCCGCCCATTCCACGAAGGTCTTCGGGCAACTCGTGGCCGCATAGAAGATGAACGGGTCGGCCTCGGCCTTGGCATTCTCCAGAAGGTGCCATTCGCCGAGATAGAAATTCGCCTCGCAGGTCTGTTCGCCATGCGTGATCGGGTCTCGGCTCTGCGTTGCCGCGCGCAAGACGTTGCGGTCGATCTCGCCGCGATAGAACTGGATGATCGGGGCTGGCCAGACAGTCATGTCGACCCCCTTGGCCGCCGAGGCGAGCCGCCCCCCTCGCCCCGAACGTGCGGAGACGATGTGCAGCCACAGGGCGGCATAGGCGTCTTCGGGCTTCAGCGTGAGAGCCCGTTCCAGGTCCTGAATGGCCTTCTTGGGCCGGCCGTCGAAGAAGGCAAGCCAGCCGCGATAGCGCAGTATGCCGGCATTGTCCGGCTCCATGGCGAGCGCCTGATCGAGCCTAGTGATCGCGTCGCGCTGCCGGCCCATGGCGTCGAAGATACCAGCCAGATCGACCAGCGCCTGGGTGCTGGATGGTTGCAGGCGAACCTGGACTTCTGCGTCTTCAAGCGCCGCGTCAAGCAAGCCGAGCGCGAGTTCAGTCTGTGCGCGCCAGCCATAGATCGCGGGCATAGGCGGCGCCGTTGTGGCGCTCGCGCGTGTGAAGAGGTCGCGCGCGGCTTCCCAGTCTCGCGCCTTGCGCCGCGCTTCGCCCACGACAAGGAAGGCGTTCTGCTCGACCTCGGGAAGACTGGCCGGGGACAGGGCCGCCTGGGTCCTGCTGACCAGCGTCAAGGCCCTCTCGCGCGCAGCCTTGTCGTTGCCGACCGCGACGGCATGGGCGAGATGGCTGCGCGGATCGCGCGGATACTGGCGAACGAGCTCGGCGGAGCGTGCGAACCATTCGGCATCGGTCTTTGGCACTTGCTCCGGCGGGATGGTCAACCGCGCCAGGGCGACGTCACCAAAGCCCGCGCGCGGAATCGAGAGGAATGTCAAGGCTGTCAGGCCGAGTGCGACTGCAAGCGCGGGGCGGGCCCAGCGCGGACGCCGCGTCCCGGCATCCCAGGACCGCAGGATCAGGGCGCCGAGCATGGCCCCGGTAAGAGCACCGCCGCCATGGCTGGCATGGTCGAGCTCTCCAGCCGCGAGCCTGCCGCCGGCGAGGAAGGTTGCGAGCAGGATCGCGACGCAGAATGCCTGCAGCCAGAGCCGGCGGGCATCGTCGGCAAGCCGGAGGCTCACCACGAGGCCCGCAGCGATCACGGCCATGATGGCGCCGGAAGCCCCTGCACCAATCAGGGTTGCCGGGTTCACCAGGATAGAACCGAGAGCCCCCGCAAGCCCGCCGAGCAGGAAGATGGCGAGAAGCCAGCCCATCCCGAGGACCGGCTGCAGGAACCAGCCGGCGATCGCCAGGATGACGACGTTGCCGATCAGATGCGCCAGGCTCCAGTGCAGGAACATGGCGAGGGCGAGGCGGTACCATTGCCCGGCCTGGATCGCGAGTTCACTGGAGACGCCGCCGAACAGCACGATGGTCATCCCGGTGACACCGAGGCTCTGCGACCGGACATAGGTTTCAACCAATTCGCCGATGAAGACGAGGATGAGAAGAGCTGCCAGCGCCAGCGTCGCCCAGGGGACGGGCTGGAGACCGGCGGACAGCGCGGCTTTCCGCGGAGCGCCGCCGGGAATGCCAGGTTCTGCACCAGGGGGCTGCTCAGATGCGACCTCCCTGGCCCCGTTCACGAGGCGGAGCACGGTGGTTCCCGCGGCTTCGTCGTAGAAGGCATCGCGCCCCCGCGCGATTGCGTACAAGGCGGCGATCACCGCCATGGCGAGCGGCAGGTTGCCGAGGAAGCCCAGGATGGATGCCAGATCGTTCGGAAGCGGCACCCCTGAGCGAAGGGCAGCGAACAGCAGGACCGCCATTGCCAGAGGCGCCACGCCGGGCAGCGCGAACAGACTATAGCGCCGGGCGAGCGCGGCGCGGATCTCTGCTGCGGTGACCGGCTCGTCCCACCGCGGCAGGACGCGCAGGGACAAGAGATGGCGCCCGAGGCTCGGCACGCCGCGGATCTCCAGCAGCCACCGCATCAGCGCCAGCAGCGGCCATTGCAGGATCGACAGATCGAAGGCCAGCGTCATCTGGTTCTCAGCGTTCAGTGCATAGCTGAGCGAGGTCGTGACGCTTGAATCGGCCCCCTGCCGCGACAGCGTGTAGAACCGGGCAGTCGGCTGCCCCAACAGCGATTTCGTGCAGATGCTTACTGAAGTCGGCCGGAAGCCGGCCGGGATCTCGATCGTCGCGGGGCGGCCTTGCGCGGGCCGGCAGTCCGTCATGAAGCTGGAGCCGTCGATCAACGCCCCATTCGACAGCGGGAACAGGACGGCCGCCAGTGCCTGGGTGACGATCATCACGACGACAAGATCGATCAGGAAGGCCAGGCCGCGGCGCAGAACGCCGCCCTTCACCCAATCCGGTGCGTCCCCCATACCCCCATCCCGATCATGGCCGGCAGCGTTGCGCTGCTTTGGTCGGCCGCAAGCTCAGGTTGCCATGAATAGGGCGCGCCGCTCAGCTTGTCACGGTCTCGCCAGGTCGGCCGGCATGTGCCAAATCTACCGGCAAAGGATTGACTCCATTGCCTTTATTTCTCCGCCTTGCCCAGCAGTTGCGAGGCCGCCAGAAGCAGCGAGGTGATCACGATCATGATGGTCGAGATCGCCGCGATGGTCGGGTCGATCTGGTCGCGCAGCGCCATGAACATCGCGCGCGTCAGCGTCGAGTTGTCGCCGCCGGAGACGAAGAGCGAGACCACCACCTCGTCGAAGGAGGTCAGGAAGGAGAGCAGGGCCGAGGTGACGATGGCGAAGCCGATCTGGGGCATCGTCACCTGGAGGAAGGCCTGCGCCCGCGTCGCGCCCAGGCTGCGGGCAACGCGCTCCTGGTCGAGATCGAAGCTCTTCAGGGCCGAGCCGACGATCATCATCACGATCGGCACGGCAAGCATCGTGTGCGCGAGCACGATGCCGAGGAAGGAATTGACCATCTTGAGCTGCACGAAGGCATAGAACAGCGCGACGCCGACGAGGATGACCGGAACGATCGTCGGCGTCAGCAGCGCCAGGATCACGACCCCGCCGAAGCGCAGCCGCGAGACATGCAGCCCATAGGCCGCAAGCGTGCCGACCGGCGTCGCCACGAGCGCCGTGCAGATGCCGGCCTTGAGCGAGGTCCCCGTCGCCGCCATCCAGCTCTGCGAGGAGAAGAACGCCTCGTACCAGCGCAACGACCATTGCCGCGGCGGAAACTCCAGATACTGCGACTGAGAGAACGACATCGGGATCACGATCAGCGTCGGCAGGGCCAGGAAGGCGAGCACCAGCACCCCGAGCCCGTAGAGCCAGAGCCGCGACCGGTGCGTGATCTGCGTGTCGCTGGCGGGACGATCGAACCAGCTCATATCAATGCCCCGCGCCGAAGAGGCCCGCGCCGCGCGAGAGCCGGGCAGCCAGGACGAGCACGACGAGCGTGATCACTAGCAGCACGACACCGAGCGCACTCGCCGCCCCCCAGTTGAAGAACAGCTCGATATCGTTGGCGATGCGGTTCGAGACCATCGTCACCTTGCCGCCGCCGAGCATCGCCGGCGTCACGTAGAAGCCGAGGCAGAGCACGAAGACGAGCGCGGAGCCCGCGGCAAGACCGGGCAGCGACAGCGGAAAGAACACGGTCCAGAAGCCGTGAGCCGGGGTCGAGCCGAGGCTGGAGGCCGCCCGCAGCAGGTCGCGGTCGATCGCCCGCATCGTTCCGTAGAGCGGCAGGACGAGGAAGGGCAGCATGATATGGACCATGCCGATCAGCGTTCCCGCGACATTGTGGACGAGCTGCAGCGGCTCGCTCCAGATGCCGAGCTCCATGCCCCAGGTGTTGATCAGCCCGCGGCGCTGCAGCAGCACCAGCCAGGCATAGGTGCGCACCAGGAGCGAGGTCCAGAACGGCAGCAGCACCGCGATCATGCAGAGATTGGCGGCGCGCCGCGGCAGCTGCGACAGGAAATAGGCGAGCGGATAGCCGAGCAGGATGCAGATCGCCGTGG
This sequence comes from Allobosea sp. P1_A7, assembly GCF_056406775.1. Taxonomy (NCBI): domain Bacteria; kingdom Pseudomonadati; phylum Pseudomonadota; class Alphaproteobacteria; order Hyphomicrobiales; family Alloboseaceae; genus Allobosea; species Allobosea sp. P1_A7. The sequence continues at coordinate 10,934 of NZ_JBFTZN010000085.1, read as the reverse complement.
TCAGCAGGCTGATCTCGAAGGTCGTGCGGAAGGTCCGGCCATAGGAAGGCTCGGCCAGCATGCGCCGGTAATGCTCCAGGCTCGGTGCGCCGGCATCGTCGAGGAAAGACAGGCCGAAGAGCCAGCCGACCGGCAGCAGCACCGTGATCGTGACGAGCAGGAGCGCAGGCGCGGCCAGCGCCGCCAGCCCGAACCGCTCGCGCCAATGGTCGCGGTGCAGCGCCGCGGCATGGAAATCGTCGCCGGCCCCGCCGGCAATGCTGAGCCCGGGCGCGCTCACTTGCGCGCCCTCCCCTCGTCGCCCAGCAGGACGGTGTCGCTGACGGCGATGCCGACCGCGATCGGCGTGCCGCGTGCCGGCGGCGCGGCATCGTCGCCCCGTGTCGCCATGCGCAGGCTGACCAGGCTGCCATCGCCCAGCACGAGCTGCAGCAGCAGCGTGTCGCCCTGGTATATCGCGCTCTGGACCGTGCCCTCGAAGCGGTTCATCGCCTCGGTTTCGCTGCCGTCGAGGATGCGTAGCCGTTCCGGGCGCAGCATCATCACGCAGTTCCGCTGCCCGGCCGGGACCTTGGGCGCCTGGATGACGGCGCCGGCAGCCCGGCAGATGCCATCGGTGACCGCGACATCGAGAAACGAGGATTCGCCGATGAACTCGGCGACGAAACGGCTGCCGGGCTGGTCGTAGATCGCACGCGGCGTGTCGATCCGCGCGATCCGACCGCGATCGAGCACCGCGATGCGGTCCGACATGGTCAGGGCCTCGCGCTGGTCATGCGTGACATAGACGGTGGTGGTGCCGAGCCGGTCATGGAGCTGGCGCAGCTCGATCTGCATGCGCTCGCGCAGCTGCTTGTCGAGCGCCGAGAGCGGCTCGTCCATCAGGATGATGCGCGGCTCGAAGACGATGGCCCGGGCAAGCGCGACGCGCTGGCGCTGGCCGCCGGAGAGCTGGTTGATGCTGCGCCCGCCATAGCCGCCAAGCTGGAACATCTCCAGCGCGGCCTCGACGCGCCGGGCGATCTCGCTCGCCGGGACGCGCCTCAGCCTGAGCGGGAACCCGACATTGCGGGCGACGTCCATATGCGGAAACAAGGCGTAGTTCTGGAAGACCATGCCGATCTCGCGCTTGTGCGGCGCAAGCCGGACGACCTCGCGCTCGCCGAAGCGGATGCTGCCCTTGTCGGGCCGCAGGAAGCCGGCGATCGCCATCAGCAGGGTCGTCTTGCCCGACCCCGATGGGCCGAGCAGAGTCAGGAACTCGCCGGGCCTGACGTCGAGATCGACATCGTCGAGCACCGAGACGGCGCCATAGGCCTTGCTCAAGCGCCGCACTGCGATCGGCAGCGCCCTGCCTGCGGGTGAGACGAGCGGGGCTGCCGCGATGGCAGCCTCCCGCTCGCCGGGATCAGCCGCCAGTCTCATTCGGTCAGCATGTTCTGGTAGGCGGCCGAGGCCTGGGTCTCGAACTTGGTGTACCAGTCGAGGTCGATCGGCACCTGCTTGGCGGCATTGTCGGGATGCGACGGCAGTGATTTGGCATAGGCCGCCTCGATCGTGCCGAGGTCGTAGGCTTTCTTGTTGGTCGGCCCGTAGGTGATGTATTTGGTGAATTCGGCCTGGTATTGCGGCTTGCTGATCTCGGCCAGGAACTTCATCGCCAGGTCCTTGTTCGGCGCCCCCTTGGCGATGGCGAAGCAGTCATAGTCGAGCAGCGCCTGGTTGAAGGTGTAGGCGACCTTGGCACCGTCCTTGGCGGCGACGTCGAAGCGCCCGTTCCAGCCGGTGATCATGTCGACCTCGCCATCCTTCATCAGCTGGGCGTGCTGGGCGCCAGAACTCCACCAGACCGCGATATGCGGCTTCAGCTCGCGGATCTTCTTGATCGCGCGCTCGATGCCGCCGGGCTGCGACAGGACCTCGTAGACCTTTTCCGGCGGCACGCCGTCGGCCATCAGGGCGGGCTCGAGCGCACCCGCCACGCCCTTGCGATAGGAGCGCTTGCCCGGGAATGTCTTGACGTCCCAGAAATCGGCCCAGCTCTGCGGGCCCTTCTCGCCGTAGGTCTTGGTGTTCCAGGCCAGAACCGTGGAAAAGACGTCGCCGCCGACGCAGTAATCCTGCGCGGTGCCAGGCACGAAGCTCGAGGTGTCGATGACCTTGTAGTCGAGCTTTTCGAGAATGCCCTCGGAGCCCGCGCGCGCCGCGCTGCCGGAGCCGCTGGCGACGACATCCCAGGTCACGGCGCCAGCCTTCACCTTGAGGCGCAGGTCGGCGATGCTGCTATAGGTCTCTTCCTTGAGCTTGATGCCCAGCGCCTTGGCGGCAGGCACGAACAGCGCCTTGCTCTGCGCCTCCTGATAGGAGCCGCCGAAGGACACAACGGTGAGCTCCTGCGCCAGGGCCGGCATCGCTCCGGCCAGGCTCAGGAGAAGGACGAGGGTCGATCGCGACGGCAGGATCGGCGGGCACTGCATGTCATATCTCCTGAGCTGAGGGGCACATGTCCAGCGGCAGTCGCGCAGTCGCTGTAGCGACCCAGCTTCCCACCATTGAGAGCGTGCAGAGTTTGTTGAAATTGGTCTGGCCAGAAGGTCCATTCTGAGAATTGGGGAAGGCCAATCCGCAGAGACGATCCTGCTGGCTCATCGGGCCAGGCGATCGCGCCAGCGGTAATAGAAGACCGATGGTGCGAGGAACCAGGGATTGCCGCTGTAGAAGGGCCGCGTCGGGAACGGCAGGTCGTCGAGCGCCGTCTTGCCCTCGGCCAGGCCAAGCACCTGCTGGCCGAGCCGCATGCCGAAATAGCTCGCCGTGCCGACGCCCGCCCCGCAATAGCCCATGGCGTAGTAGAGCCCGTCATGGCGGCCGACATGCATCAGCTCGTCGAAGGTATAGGCGACGAAGCCGCACCAGGAATGGCTGATCCGTGTCTGCGCCAGCTCGGGGAAGATCGCGCTCATGTCGGCATGGAGTTTGGGCCCGCTGCGCCGCGGATCCGTCTCGCTCAGGGAGACGCGGCCGCCGAACAGGATGCGCCGCCGATCGGGCGACGCGCGGTAGTAATAGACGACCTTGCGGGTATCGCTGACGATGCGGTTGCGCGGGATCAACTTGTCCATCAGCGCCGGCTCCAGCGGCTCGGTCGCGATGATGTAGCTGCCGATCGGGATGACGCGGCGGCGCAGCCAGCCGGTCGCCGGCCCGGTATAGCCGTTGGTGGCGACGATGACGTCGCGCGCCCGGATCGTGCCGCGCGGCGTCTCGACCAGGAAGTCCTTGCCCTGGCGGGTGATCGCGGTCGCCGGACAGAACGGCACCAGCTCGGCGCCGGCCGCGAGGACGCGTTCCAGCAGGCCCTGGTGATAGCGCGCCGGATTGACCGAGGCATGGCCGGCATAGACCACGCCGCCATGATAGAGATCCGAGCCGATCTCGTCGCGCTGCTCGGTGCGCGGCACGACATGGCAGGGCACTTCGAGGCCCTTGGTCTGGTTGTCGACGCGCTGCGCCAGCATCTCGTACTGGCCCGGCGAATGGGCGGCGTGAAAGCGCCCCACCACGCCGAAATCGCAGTCGATCGCCTCTTCGCGCACGAACTCGGCGATCCAGCGCAGCGAGCGATGGCCTTCCTGCAGAATGGCAAAGGCCCGCTTCTCGCCGTGACGGCGCGCCAGGGCCGCGAGGCCGGGCTTGATGCTGGTCGAGATCTGGCCGCCATTGCGGGTGCTGCAGCCGAAGCCGGCCGCCTCCGCATCGAGCACCACCGTGCTGCGCCCGCCCCTGGCGGTCTGGAGCGCGGCATGCAGGCCGGTATAGCCGGAGCCGACAACCACGACATCGGCCTGTTTCGGCGGCTCCGAGCGGGGCAATTCCGGCCGCGGGACTCCGTCCCACCAATAGGGTGCCGCCTTGAAATCGGCGGTAAACAGCTCAGTCGACATTCCGTCGTTTCCCCCCGGGCCCGTTCAGAGCCGCGCCACAACACTCTTGAGCTTGCAGTAGCTGCGCAAGCCCGCCATGCCCTTGGCCCGGCCAAAGCCGGATTTACGGTTACCGCCGAAGGGCATGGCGATGCCGCCGGCGAAGAACTCGTTGATGTAGACCTGGCCGGCATCGACGGCGCGCGCGAAGCGCCAGGCGTTGGAATGGTCACGGGTGTAGATGCCGGCGACCAGCGCATAGGAGGTCGCGTTGGCCGCCGCGATGGCCTCCTCCAGATCCGCGACGATCTGCACTGTCAGGACCGGGCCGAAGATCTCCTCCTGCACCAGCGGGTCGTCCGGGCCGCGGGCGAGAATGATGGTCGGACGATAGAACCAGCCACTGCCGCACTCGGCTGCGGGAACGATGCCGCCGCCGATCAGGATGCGGTTGCCGGCCGCGCGCGCCCGCTCGACATGGGCCTCGATACGCGCGAGCTGCTGCACCGAATTGATCGGCCCTATGCCGGCTTCGCCCAGGCCATGGCCGAGCTGCATCGCTGAAACGCGTGCGACGAGCCGGTCGAGAACCTCGTCCGCGATAGGTGCCTCCAGGATCAGCCGCGAGCCGGCCGAGCAGATCTGGCCGGCATTCTCGTAGATCGCGCCGAGCACGCCCTCGATCGCCAGCCCGATCTCGCAATCAGCCATCAGCGCGACGGGGGATTTGCCGCCGAGTTCGAGCGCCAGCCGCGTGACATGCTCGGCCGCCGCCCGCATCACGCGCTGGCCGGTCGCGACCGAACCGGTGAAGGTGATGTGGTCGATGCCGGGATGGGCGACGAGTGCTGCGCCCGCCTCCGCTCCCGTGCCGGCGACGACATTGAGCACGCCGTCGGGCAGGCCGGCCTCATGCAGCAGTTCCGCCAGCATCAGCGTGGTGAACGGCGTCTGCTCTGCCGGCTTGACGACGAGGGTGCAGCCGGCGGCGAGCGCCGGCGCGATGCCGCGCGCGGCCGTCGAGAGCGGATAGTTCCACGGCACGATCTGCGCGACGACGCCGACCGGTTCCTCGATCGTCACCCCGAGATAGTCCGGGCCAAGCGGCACGCTGTCGCCATGCAGCTTGTCGGCGGCCCCCGCATAATAGGCGAAGGCACGGATGACGCCGCCGACATCGCCCTCGGATTCGGCGAGCAGCTTGCCGGAATCGAGCGTCTCGACCACGGCGAAACGCGCCGCCCGCTCGCGCAGCAGATGGCTCGCCCGCATCAGGATCTCGCCGCGAGCCGCCGGCGTCATCTGCGACCAGGGGCCAGACAGCGCCGCTCGTGCCGCCGCGACCGCCGCCGCCACCTCCTCGGCTGAGCCCGCTGCGACGCTGGCGAACGGGACGCCGCGGCCGGGGTCGAAACTCTCCATCTCCCGCCCCGAGACGGAGGCAACGAGCCGGCCGCCGATGAAATGCCCGCGCGGCAGTCCCGCCAGTGTGCCGGTGCGTCGCGCTTCCTCGACCAGCTTCTCCCGGTCGAGGGTCACGCCGACACCTCGGTCACGTGATAGGCGGCCCGGTCCAGCCAGCTGGGCTCGATCTCGACGCCCCAACCGGGCTCGGAGGGGATTGCGACCATGCCGTCGCGGGCCTTGGGCGGGTTGCGCAGCAGCCCCTGCTCCCAAGGGTAATAATCCGGCCCCTCGATCGAGAACTCGACATAGGGACCGGCATTGGCGAGCGCGCCCATGACATGCAGGGTGAACACCGTCACCAGCGACTGGTTGGCGGAATGCGGCGTCACCGGCAGGCCCGCCTCGGCCGCCCAGCGCGCCACCGTCAGCATCCGCCCGACCCCGCCGAGATAGCAGATATCCGGCTGCACCACGTCGACGACGCGCCCGTCGATCATCGCCCGCCAGATCGCGAGGTCGCAATCCTGCTCGCCGCCGGTGACGTCGAGATCGAGCGCCTCGCGGACCTCACGCGTCCAGGCATGTTCCCAATAGGGACAGGGCTCCTCGAAATGGACGATGCCATGGTCCTGCAGCATACGGCCGACCGCGATCGCGCTTGCCGGCGTATAGCCGCTATTGGCATCGACCAGCAGCGTCGCCGCGTCGCCGAGCGCGGCGCGGACCTGCGGCACGATCGCCTCGGTACGGCCGGGCCATTCATCGAGGTCGCGGCCGCATTCGCGCCCGACCCGGAACTTGAAGGCGCGGTAGCCATGGGCGTCGCGCAGCCGGGCGAGGCGCTCGGCTTCAGCCTCGGGAGTGATCTCGCCGCGCTTCATGCTGGAGGCGTAGACCGTGAACGGGCGCGGCGTGCCGCCGAGCAATTCGCAGACGCTCTTCCGCTCCTTGCGACCCCGCAGGTCCCAGAGCGCCGTGTCGAGTCCGGTCAGAGCCCGGCAGAGATAGGAGCCCGGGAACTTGTGCTCGCGCTCGCCGATCGTCGCGACGAGGTCGTCGACCGCAAAGGCGTCCCAGCCGATCGCCCAGCGGGCGACCTGGCGGTGGAAGACCGTCGCGGTGATGTCGGCATTATAGGGCGAGAACTGCCCCCAGCCCTGGCTGCCATCCTCGCAGGTGGCACGGACGAAGCCGACATCCGGCGTCGTGAAGCTTTCGAGACGGGTGATCTTCATTATTGCCGCCGCCAATCCATCGCCATGGCCCAGCGCGATTGCCAGGCGGCGTGGGCTCAGAAAGGGACTTGAATTGGTCTGAACCCAAGGTCCATTCTGGCGAAAGCAGCAGTCCAATCGCAGAGATCGCGACCGGTGCTGGCTTGGGCAGGATCACTGGAGCGATATGGTCAAACGCGAAGAAGGTGTCCTGCTGCAATCGATCGTGCTGGATCGACAGGGGCAGCATGGGCTCAGCGTCCAGGTCTGCGTGGGCTTGCGCGAACTCATCCTGAGCGGCGCGCTCAAGGTCGGCGAGCGCCTGCCGGCGACGCGCACGCTGGCGCAGGAATTCGGCGTGGCCCGCACCACCATCGTCGAGAGTTTCGACCGGCTCGCCGCCGAGGGGCTGGTCGAGACCCGCGTCGGTGCCGGCACCTATGTCAGCCAGGCGCTGGCGAGCGAGCGGCCGGCCCCAGTGACCGCGGCGGTAGCCGTGCCGACCGCAAAACTCCGGCTGGCGCAGGCGATGGATTCCGCCTCAAAACTGTTCGGCAYGCGCCTGCCGCACCAGCCGCGCGCCTTCACTACGGCGATGCCGGCTTTTGACGCCTTCCCGATGGCGCAATGGGCCAAGCTTTCCGGCCGGCACTGGCGCAAGGCCCGCCAGCAGGTTTTGGGCTATCCCGATCCCCATGGCGAGGCGGTGCTGCGCCAGGCGATCGCCGCGCATCTGCGGCTCAACCGCGGCATTGCCTGCGAATGGCAGCAGATCTTCATCGTCGCCGGCGCCCAGCAGGCCTTCCAGCTGCTCGCCGCGACGCTGATCAATCCCGGCGACAAGGTCTGGTTCGAGAATCCGGGCGCGATCGGCGCCCGCAACAGCCTGATCCTGTCGGGTGCCGATATCGTGCCGGTGCCGGTCGACGAGGCCGGCCTGATCGTCGAGGCAGGCCTGCGCCGCGCGCCGGATTTCAAGCTCGCCTTCGTCACCCCCTCGCACCAGCAGCCGCTCGGCGCCAAGATGAGCCTGGAACGGCGGCTGGCCCTGCTGGAGGCGGCGCAGGCGAGTTCCGCCTGGATCATCGAGGATGACTGGGACGGCGAGTTCTGCTTCCAGGGCGCGCCGATGGCGACGCTGACCAGCATCGACCTGACCGGCCGCGTGATCTATGTCGGCACCTTCTCGAAGACGCTGTTCCCCTCGCTGCGCCTCGGCTTCCTCGTCGCCCCGCCGCAGCTCGCCGAGCAGATCGGCATCTGCCTCGACGCCTATTCGCCGGGYGTGCCGACGGCGCTGCAGGGCATCGTCGCCGACTTCATCGTCGAGGGCCATTTCGCCACCCATGTCCGGCGCATGCGCAAGCTCTACCAGGAGCGCCACCAGGCGCTGATCGCCGCGGCGGATGCGCATCTGGCGGGCGCTCTCACCGTCGTGCCCACCCATACCGGCATGCACACGATCGGCTTCCTGCGCGAGGGGCTCGATGCCGTTGCGGTGACGCAGGCCGCCGCCCGGCGCGGCATCACGGTGGCGCCGATCAGCCGCTTCAGCCTGGAGCCGGTGGAGCGCGACGGGCTCGTGCTCGGCTTCAGCGGCTTCACGCCGGCGCAGACCCAGGCCGGCGTGCTTGGCCTGCGCCAGGCGATCGACGATCTCAATTCGACCTGATCCTGGGCCTGATCGCCGGCCTGATCCCCACCGATTGGACTGGCGCTTCGAACAGAATGGTCCTTAGCGACAAGCCCAATCCAACCTAAGACATCGGCCCGAAACGTGGATCGCGGTTTTCGGGGAAAGCCGATGCAAACACATCGCGAGCCTGATGTTCAGGCAGCGCCGGAAGCGGCAGGGAGTCCATCTTGGAGGAATGGGATGTCATCGTCATCGGCGCGGGCTCGGCCGGTTGCGCGCTGGCCGGGCGCCTCGCATTGGCCGGGCGCGGCCGCATCCTCGTGCTGGAAGCCGGGCCGCGCGACCTGAGCCCCTGGCTGCATCTGCCGATCGGCTACGGCAAAACCTTCTACCACCCGCGCCTGAACTGGATGTACCGGACGGAAAGCCAGCCCGCCCTCGCCGGCCGCCAGATCTACCAGCCGCGCGGCAAGGTCGTCGGGGGGTCGAGCGCGATCAATGCGATGGTCTATATGCGCGGCCAGCGCGAGGATTTCGACGGCTGGGAGGCGATGGGCAATCCCGGCTGGGGCTGGCGCGAGGTGCTCGCCGCCTATCGCCGCATGGAGGACCATGCGCTCGGCGCGTCAGAGTGGCATGGCGCGGGCGGCCCCGTGCATGTCGAGGACATCGCCTCGGTCGTCCACCCGCTGACCCCGATCTTCGTCAAGGCGGCGCAAGAGGCCGGCCTGCCCTTCAACCCCGATCTCAACGGCGAAAGCTGCGAGGGCGCCGGCATCTACCAGATCACGACGCGCGGCGGCCTGCGTGAATCGGCGGCACGCGCCTATCTGCATCCGGCCCGCAAGACCGGGCGCGTCAAGGTCGAGACGGGCGTGCTCGCCTCGCGCATCCTGTTCGAGGGGCGCCGCGCCGTCGGCGTCGAAGGGCAACGCGACGGCGCGCCCGTCAGCTTCCGCACCGCCGGCGAGATCATCGTCGCGGCGGGCGCAATCAATTCGCCCCAGCTCCTGCAGCTCTCCGGCATCGGCGCGCCCGCGCTTCTGGCGCAGCATGGCATCACGCCCTTGCACGCCCTGCCGGCGGTCGGCGCCCATCTCCAGGACCATCTCTGCTACGACCATGTCTACCGGTCCAGGCGGCCCAGCCTGAACGAGGCCTTGCTCTCCTGGCCCGGCCGCATCGGCATGGCGCTGCACTATGCGCTTCACCGCAGCGGCCCGCTCTCGCTCAGCGTCAATCAGGGCGGCGGCTTCTTCAAGACGCGGCCGGGGCTCGAGCGTCCGGACATGCAGCTCTATTTCTCGCCGCTGAGCTATGAGCGCGCCCTGCCCGGCGTGCGCGCCCTGATGAAGCCCGATCCGTTCTCCGGCTTCAGCACCAGCGTCTCGCCCTGCCGGCCGCGCAGCCGCGGGCATGTCGCGATCCGCTCGGCCGATCCCCATGTCGCCCCGGTGATCGAGCCGAACTATCTCTCCGAGGCCTATTCGGTCTTCCACCCCTGCGGCACCTGCCGGATGGGGCCCGATCCTGCGGATTCAGTTGTCGATGCGAGCCTGCGGGTGCATGGCCTCAGCGGCCTGCGCATCGCCGATGCCTCGATCTTCCCGACGATCCCCTCCGGCAACACCAACGCTCCGGCGATGATGGTCGGCGAGCGTGCGGCCGAGATCATGCTGGCAGAGTGACGCGCACTGCGGAGGACCTTCCGTCGCTGGCGTGAGCGGCGTCGCCGTACCGGGCTTGAGATTCAAATGGCGCGCGAGACGGTGGCGACCACATCCCTACGCAGGGATGGTGCGCAGAGGGGCCGCCATCGTATCCCGCTCTTCCGCTGTACCTTCAGCAGCCACTCACTGACGGCGCTCCTCACGCCGATCGGTGCGTCCGGTGCGGCGAACGTCGCGTCGCTCCCCGCGCCCGGTGCGCCTGTCGCCGCGTCGATCCATGCCCGCGGTCTCGGCCTCGGAAGGTGAACTTGTCAGGACTGTGGCAGCCCCTGCGAGGCCCAGTGCAGCCGCCGACCACAAGAAGGAAAGGGCATGTCGACGAGAGATCACGTCCGGATTGAAGACTTCGCTCATGGCAAAACTCCTTTGGATCGATGAACCGTCTTTGCTGCCCCCTTGGCCACCCCTGGCCGCCCCCCTGCCGCTCCAGAACACCATGTTTGACGCCGGGCCAGCCGCGGCCGCAGCCTGAGGCAAGACAACCGTCCGCGTCATTGCTGGCAGGCTGGTTATGGGCTCGGCCGGCCTCGCGCACAAGATTATTCGCACGCGCCCGATGACCCAACCCCATTTCGGCCAATCATCGCCGCTCCGAATACGCATTGCGCGACCGCCGAGATCAAACACACTCCGGTATCCCCGTCCTGACAACCTTCAAGGCGCACCCATGGATTGATTGACCTCACGTCATCGAGAATTCGCATTCATAATTGGCTAAGTGATCAAATTGTCGCTATCGGGAATATTTGACATCCATCAGTAAATTAGGCCGATTATTCGGGTTCACCGCCGCAATTTGATGTGCAACAGATAGGCTGGCCTATTCCTGACTTCGGAGGACACCATGMGACTAGGACTTGTATCCACCGCCGTCCTTGCAACCTGCCTGGCGACGTCGGCCCTCTCGGCCGATCTTCCCAGCCGCCAAGCGCCGCCTCCCCCGATCGTCTACGCTCCCGTCTTCACCTGGGCCGGATTTTACATCGGCCTCAACGCCGGCATGGGCTGGGCCGACTCGGGCAAC